>JAFQBR010000354.1 GCA_017399665.1 Clostridia bacterium
ACCACCGTAACCCCAAATATGGTTTGGATTACCACCCTTTTCTATAACTTCCAAAAGCTGCGTCATAATAAATGGAATTAATACGTCAAACACAACTTCAAAAGCAACGTATATGGGGGTAAGAATTGCGTTCTTTTTATATTCCCCAACGTTTTTTGTAAGCTGTTTAACAATAGATAAAAGGCTTCTTTTTTCTTCCATTATTCACACTCCTTTATTTGGTAATTTAAAAGATTATTTTTAACTTTACCCAATAATTCAAGTAAGGTTGTAAGTTCTTTTTCGGAAAGGCCGCTTTTCATAATTTCTTCCATTCTTTTTCCGTCCTCTTCAAAAAGGCGTACCATGCGCTCTGCTTTTTCGGTAAGTTGAATTCGTTTAAGGCGAGCGTCATAATCAACGGCAGAGCGGATTATTAGTCCGTTTTTTTCCATAAGCTGAAGTATAGCAGTTGCCGTGCTTCTTCGCATAGAAAAACGCTGTTCTACGTCACGCTGAAAAACATCTTCACTACCTCTGCTTTTTAAATAGCCTATTATGTAGCCGTGCATTCCGGTAACGTTATCCATTTCCTTTTTTACAGGGGAATTTTCCATACTGCGCTTAATCAAAATATTTACGTTCCTTAAGGCAATCCCCAAATTGTTTGAATTATCTTGAGTAATACACTTCATGATTTGTTAGCCACCTAACATTTTTTATAAGTGTTATTATATACGTATATAATAAAGATGTCAAACAAAAAAAGCGCGAAAAATCAAATAATTTCAAGTATTTTTTTCTTTTTTTACAGCCTTTTATTATATGAAAATCTTTGGCATATTGTAACCAACTTTAATGCTTTTGTAAAGCTACTTTTTGTAAGCAGTAAAAAACAAGATGCATGCGGTAATTTTTTTTGCTTAAAAATAAGGCGATGTCGCAAACAATGGTTGATTTTTTTTAAGAGATAAAATTGCTTTATTCAACCGTTTGTTGTGACAGAGCCAATAAAAATATAACACAAAACAAAAGGGTTATGTCTTTAACACAACCCTTATTTTTTATATTAAGTTATTTGATTTTACTTAAAAAGTGAGGCTATAAGTTGATTAACTGCATTTTAATCAATTTCTATTTCTATAAATCTTGCAACGTATTCACCTGCTTTTAGGTTAACTGTTACGCTATGGTCTGTGCAAGAAACACCTTCTGTTGATTTAGCAGGATAAACGATTTTTGCGCCCTTTACAGTATATTCTTTAACAGGGATTTCAATTTTTCCGTCACCAGCTAAATTCCAAGCGGCAAGATAAATAACCTTTCCTGCAATAAAGCCTGAAGCAACCTTATCTTTATAAAAATCGGTAAAACCGAGTGGGAAGTAAGGTAAACCTTGCTTTTTTGCAGGCACGATACTATCGTAGTATTCTATACCTTCTCTGATAAGCTGGCTCTTCTCATCATTTAAAAGATGAACTGCGCTTGCAAGGTGCATTCTTCCAAGCAAAGAGTTTACCATATTCATAATAACCTGCTCGTTAGAAATACGCGCGTTTGCGCTTTCAAAGGTATCATTGTCAAAAGTGTTTATTAGCGACTCAACAGGATAACTCCATACGGCAGCCTGCTCGGGAAGTACCGCAGCTAAAATATTACCTGCAATATAAGGATATTTTTTATAATCGGTTTGGTCTGACGTTGAAACAAGTGGGTGAATTGAAAGGGACTTATAGTCCATTCTTTGACCACCGCTTGCACAACCTTCAATAATAACAGAAGGATGACGTTCCATTATAAACTTAACCCAATTATAATATGCTTCAGCGTGTTTAAAAAGCCCGTCACCAAGTGAGGCGCTGTTAATTTCCGTACCTGCACCGCTATCTTGGTTATAGTCAAACTTAATATATCCAATGCCAAGGTCAACCATACGGTCAATAACCTCGGTCATATGAGCGCGAACCTTTTCGTTTCTAAAGTCTAAAAGCTTACGGTTTGAAGCGATTACCTTTTTACCGTTTCTGTGGAAGAACGCATCATCACCGTAAAAATCTTCCATTTCTTTATTTTCAAGCCCGATAATTTCAGGTTCAATCCAAAGTCCAGCCTTCATGCCGTGGCTTTTGATTAAGGCAATAGTGGATTTTAAACCACTTGGAAATCTTTTTTGAGAGGGCTCCCATTTGCCTACCTTTTTATAAAGCTCGTAATATTCGCATTCATCGTGCCAGCCACAGTCGATAATGTAATATTTTGCACCAAGTTCTGCAACTGAAGGAATAACGGTAGCGCTACGCTGTTCATTGGGATTGTCCCAGCTTAAATGCATATATTCATTAAAAATAACGGGTAATTTTTTATCTGGCTTGCAAGGAGTTGTAATGTGACGACGATATTTTGTCATTTCGCCAACTACTTCGTTTATTGATTCGCCAACAACGATAGCGGTTTTAACAGTTTCAAATTCTTCTTTAGGCTGTAAAACAGTACTCCATTGGTTAGCCGTTGCGTTTGGTCCGCCAAGATTCAAATAAAGGAAGTTATTATTATCGCTTATTTCATAGTACCAGCTATTATTAGATTCAATCTGGAACATCATAAACTTACCTATATCGCTATCTTCAATAATAGCCATAGGTATTTCTTCCTTTGTTGACCAGCTACCGGTATTGCTACCGCTAAGCTTTTTCATACTGCGAATATGCCCGCCAAACAAGCCCATATCGTAAAATGAAAGTCTAACGGGCTGACATTCTACGTACCAACTGCTGTGGAACTTGTGAAAATATAAATTTCTAACGCTATTTATACCGTTAGTACCTAAACCATAGCATAAAAATGAAGAAACGTGCTCTAAGGTAATAGGTTCATCTGAAATGTTTGTTACAGTATTCCAAACTCTTATAGTTTTAGTGTCCTCATAAGCTTCAAAATGCGTAGCAACCGATACAAGCTTACTTGCCTGTACAATTTCCAACCTATTGCCTGTATCTGAATAGGAAATATATTTTAATTTGCCCCATTCACTACTTTGAAACATCTTCGCACCGCAATGCGCAGAATGGTTTTCGCCTGCAATTTGAACTTCGGCAAAGTCGTAATAGGTTTTATCATCACCCTCTTTTGCCTTTGCCATACCGAAACAGTCGGTAAGAAAAATTCTACCGTTTATAAGCTCAAAATTTAAGCCTTTAAAATTCATTATCATAATTTACTCCCTGTTTGCATTTGCGAAAAATTATTATTTAAGCGTTAGCCTTGACATTATACCGCAAAAACAAAGATTAGTCAATTTTTCCTTGGCAAATTTCTTTACCAATTTCTTCCACTCTTGCTAAAAGCTTTGGCCAATAGTTTTTGTAGCTGGGGTTGCCAAGTCTATCTAGCCCGATATTTCCAAGCGCCTCCTCTTCTGGAGCAAAGGTATAATAGGTAAAGCACATCAAACCACCCTTGCAGGGTAAAGATTTTAGCACTTCGTAACAAGCGTTTAAATGTTCTAAGCAATATTCTTCGCTTTTATCCCCGCGGTAATTCATCGTACAGGGAATCATCCAAACGCGAAGATCATCTCTGTTACCTGCCCTTTCTTGCATTAGCTTTAAAATTTGATTGTAGTCATCACTCCATCTGTGGTACATATCAAAAGCAATATCCGTTAAATGACGTGAAGACTTAGGGGTAATTGGTAATACGTTATTAATAGTCCAAAACTCGGGAGCAACACCGGCTATAGAGAAACAAACGAAAAATCTCTTATCTGGGGCAGCAACCGTTCTGAAATATCCTGTAAATTCTTCGAAATCATCGTTTGTAATATTCCAAAGTAAGGGCTCGTCCATATAAAAGCCCAAAACGTAGTCATACCAACCATTTTGCTTTAAATATTCAATAAGCTCGTTAATTTGTTCACGGTAATTGCTGTGAAAGGAGGTTATGGGGTTAAAAACGGACTGTTCTTCTCCGTTATCAGCAATAGTTACGTCATTTTTACTTGTAAACCCCAAGTATGTTACGGCAATCCACGCCTTTTTATCGCTACGAGCTATCTCGTTCATACTTTTCGCAAATTCTTCGCTTTTATAGTTAGACTCTACGATAAAGGTGTTTATGTAGTCGCTTTTTACCGCTTTATAAAAATAATCGCCCGCTCTTTCGTACGCGGTATGAAAAATACCAAATAATGTGTTCGCCATAATTTTATATTCCTTGAGGCCGTGCTTTTGTTTGCACAGCCTCTAGTTGTTTTTTATTCAATAATTAAATCGTCGGTATAAAAGTCCGCTCTACCTTCGTGCATGCCAAAAGCTACGTTGGTTAATTTGCACCAGCTAAGCGAAGTTCAATTTAAAGTTATTCGCCTTTTGGGGTAAACATTACGTCGTCAATATAGAAATTCGTTCTGTTTTGATAATCTGCAGCACAGTTGCCATAGAAAATAGTAACCTTTGTAAGATCTAACGTGGGAGAATTTGCTTTAATTGTATCAACGTCAACCTTAACTTCAGTCCAAACCTTAGAAGGAATATCTACGCTTGTAAATACAGAGCCTACGCCTGAGTTGTTTTCATCTGCTACAACAAGAGCAAAACCTTGAATAGTTGTATCGCTGGGGTTATATACCCACATAGAAATACCACCTACGTTAGAAATATCCCAAACCTGATTGCCGTTGCAAGCAAATACTATTCTGGGCCATGTACCGTCTTTAGAGTGAGGAGTTACTCTTAAGCTACCTGTACCTGAACGGTAGAAGGTTGTATCTATTTGTCTGGGCCAACACCATGTGTCTGCATCACTACCAGTAGCATCGCTTAAATATGCTTTTGTATCAAATAAACTGATTTCGTTTTCAGTACGAACTGAAAGAGCAACTGACTTAGAATCCTGTCTGTCCCCTTTAGTCGCTGTTACGGTAATAACGTAATTACCGCTCTCTTCTGCAATAAAATCTTCACAAGGCATGATTTCTCCAGAGGGAGAAGTGATTTTTGCTTCATAACTAACGCCGTTACCTAAGCCGTCTACTGCACCTAGTGGAGGAAGTATAATTTTTTCGCCGATTTTGTAAACTTCGTAAGGCTCGCGAATAATAACTTCTACGTCCTTGCTGAAATCGTAAGGCTCCATACCGCAAACTTCACGACCAATATTAATGTAAAGCTGTCTTAATTCTCTATCGTAAAAGGCGCTTGTGTTATTGAAGAATGTTGTTAAACCGTAGCCCCAGTCACCTTCTTGTCCGTTAGCGTAAGAGAAAGGAAGAATACCTGCATATCTGGGTTCTTGAATTGCTTCCGTATACATACCCTTAATTGCAGCTTCTAATTCACTTGTGATTTCTGCATTATCGGTAAAGCCAGTTGCGCAACCCCAAATGTACTGATTATTTGTTGCTTTTGTTTTTAAAGCTTCAAGATAAATTCTTCTTGTATTATCGTTCCATTTTGCGTAAGAGTCGTAAGAAACGTCTGTACAAAATTCGTTGTATGATGCGTTAATTTCTGGATAATCTTGGTATTTTGCAACACCAATATCGTAAACCGTCATAGTTGTTAGAACCTTCGTGTTTGGATAAGTTTCGCGAATAAGCTTTGTAACCGTTCTAAAGTCTGCCTCTTTAACGCCGTTCCAAGCAGGTTCATCAAAATAGAAGGCAAGAATAGTTCCGTCTGCAACGTATTTACCAAGTGTTTGCTGTGCTTCTGCCCATACGTCTAAATAATCGTCAACTAAACTTGCTGAGTTTGCAACTTTAATTTGTCCGCCTGTAAAAAATCCGTGAACAGAGAAGATTACTTTAAAGCCCAAGGATTTAGCTAGTTCAATTCTTTCCTCTGCTATCGCGAAAGAAAAAGCAGAGTTTATAAGCACTACGTTAGAATTTTGTAGCTTGGCAATCTCTTCAATATAAGAACCTTGTGTTCTGAAACCGTCACTATGGAAATAACCGAAATATTTTAGATTAGGGTTGGTGTTTTCCGGCATAACATCCCAATTAGAAGAAATAAATTCTCCGCCTTGGCTACCGCCACCTTGTGCTCCGCTAGATGAATCCTTAAAATCACTTGCTCCGCCACATGCTGTAAATAGCACGGTAGATAGCACTGCAATAATAGATAAGAAAATGACTAAAAGTTTCTTTTTCATAATATTCTCCTTACTATATTTTTTATAAAATACTGCCGTATAAGTCGATTATCGGCACTTTGTAACAAATTTTAGTTAAATAATTGGTTATGAGTTTTATTGTAAATAAGTTTTAGATGAGAGTTAGTGGCTTAAAAATGCGGATTTGGCGAAAGGCGCGCAACTATCGTCGTAACTGAGCCAAAACGTAAATTTTTATGACAATAACGTAGCAGGAACTAATATATTGTAAATAAGGTTTAGATGCGAGCAGTTGGCACAAACAAGGAGTATTTTGCGAAGGACGTTTACTTAGCGTAAACAACTGAGTAAAAACGTAAATTTTTATACCAATAACGAAGCAGATAAGGCTTATTGTAAATAAGTTTTAGATGCAAGCGTGTCAAACAAGGCGTTTTGTTTTTAACCGCAGGGAGCGTACTTTGTGTACGCAGGAATGTGGGTAAAAACAAAAGAACAAAGTATTACGAAGCAGATAAAGCTTATTGTAAATAAGGTTTAGATGCGAGTTAGATTGACAAAAGCGAGCATTGACTGAAGGGAGTGTACTTCTTGCGTACATGACCGAAGGCAAGCACAAGCTTTTGCCGATATTATAAAATAGCAAGTTTTATGGTAAATAAGTTTTAGATGCAAGCAGTTGACACAAACAAGGAGTATTTTGCGAAGGACGTTTACTTTTGCGTAAACAACTGAGCAAAAACACACTTTTTGTGGCAAATGCGTAGCAGATAAAGCTTATTTTTATCTGCCGCAACAATTCTTATACTTCTTCCCCGACCCACATGGACATGGATCATTTCTTCCAATAGTACCTTTTGTGTTAACTACTGTTTTTTGTTGATGTTCTAAAGCACCACCGCTTTCAGATAGATTTTTTCTTTCTGTTTGAGTGGGCACTCTTTCAACTTCAATTTTAAGTAGATATTTAACGGTATCTTCTTGAATGCTTGCAGTCATTTCTTCAAACATATCAAGACCTTCGCGTTTATAAGAGTTAAGTGGATCTTCATTAGCATAACCACGTAAAGAAATACCGCGTTTTAATCTATCCATATTGTCGATATGGTCAATCCACTTAGTGTCTACCATTCTAAGGAAGATTATGCGTTCAACTTCGTGATAGTCTATACCTCTTTCTTTATAATTTTCAATCTTTTCTTCGTAGCATTCAATAACTTTATCGATAGTCTGTTGAATAATCTTTTTACCGCTTACGGTATTAAGCATTTCTTCATCAATATATTCAATGCCAACGGGTAAAACTCTTTCTTCTAAAATCTTATTAAGTGCGTCTTTATCCCATGAATTAGCTTCGTTTGCAACGTTAACAGTCTGTTCAAAAAGAGAATGAACGTAATCGGGAATAAGGTTAAGAACGTCTTGGTGAACACTTTCGCCACGAAGAACTTTCATCCTTTCTTCATACATAACCATACGTTGACGGTTCATAACGTCGTCGTAGCCTAAGATGTGTTTTCTTATACCGAAGTTCTTTCCTTCTATTGTTCTTTGTGCATTTTCTATACTTCTTGAAAGCATTTTTGCTTCAATAGGCGTATTTTCGTCCACTTTGAACATAGAATAAACTTTTTGCAATCTTTCCCCACCGAAACGGCTTGCAAGATCATCTTCAAGTGAAATATAAAATCTTGATTCGCCGGGGTCGCCTTGACGGCCTGAACGACCACGAAGCTGGTTATCGATACGGCGTGATTCGTGACGTTCTGTGCCAAGAATGAATAGACCGCCAAGCTCCATAACCTTTTTCTTTTCCACTTCCGTAACCTTAGCATGCTCTGCCAAAAGCTTACGGTATTCTGCTCTTACCTCTTCAACCTCTTCAGATACGTTTTGAACGTAAGAAATTGCCATTTCGATTACGTTTTCATCTATACCGCGGTTGCGTAAATCCTGTTTTGCTAAAAATTCAGGGTTACCGCCAAGCAAAATATCGGTACCACGACCAGCCATGTTGGTTGCAATGGTTACCGCGCCAAGCTTACCAGCTTGAGCAATAATTTCTGCTTCGCGTCTATGGTTTTTAGCGTTTAGAATTTGGTGGCGAACTCTGCGTTTTAAAAGCTCTCTTGAAATTTCTTCTGATTTTTCAACGGTAACAGTACCAACAAGCACCGGTTGACCTTTTTCATAAAGCTTAACGATTTCTTCAACGATTGCGCGAAGTTTGCCTTTATGAGTAGAGTAAACAACGTCGTGATTGTCTATTCTTTGAACAGGCTTATTGGTGGGAATTTCAAGAACGTCTAAGCCGTAAATAGTTTTAAATTCTTCTTCTTCGGTTTTCGCAGTACCCGTCATGCCTGAAAGCTTAGAGTAAAGACGGAAGTAATTTTGGAAGGTAATGGTTGCTTGAGTTTGGTTTTCGTTTCTTACAACAACCTTTTCCTTTGCTTCAATCGCTTGGTGTAAGCCTTCAGAATATCTACGTCCGTTCATCAAACGGCCGGTAAACTCGTCAACGATAATAATTTCGTTATCTTGAACGATATAGTCGTTATCGCGCTTAAAAATATAGTGCGCTTTAAGTGCTTGTTGAATGTGGTGGTTAAGATCAGCATGCTCGATATCACCAAGGTTTTCAATACCAAAAAATCTTTCTGCCTTTCTTGAACCGCTTTCTGTAATTTGAACTGACTTTTCTTTAATGTTTACAGTAAAGTCAATTACTTCTGCGTTGTCAAGCTCTTCAAGCTTTTCACCCTCTGCAAGCTTTTTGCCCTTTATGGTGCGAACGAATTTATCTGCTTGAAGGTACATTTCAGATGATTTATTACCCCT
>JAFQBR010000355.1 GCA_017399665.1 Clostridia bacterium
AACTGTAAGCTTGTTATTGGTAGTGCAACCCCCTCGATAGAAAGCTTTATGCTTGCTAAAAATGGGGAATATAATATTGCCAGCATGCCAGAAAGAATAAACAAAAAGCCCTTGCCGGAAGTTATAGTCGCCGATATGCGTCAAGAAGTAAGACGCGGTAATAATAGCTATTTTTCTTCTGCTCTTAAAGAGCAGATAGAGAATACTCTGACGCAAAACAAACAAGCGATAATTTTTTTGAATAGACGAGGTTTTTCACAACAGGTTATTTGCCGTGATTGCGGTTACGTTGCAAAATGTGAAACGTGCGACCTTTCATTAAACTATCATAAATCAGGGGATATGCTTAAATGTCATTATTGTGGCACTAATTATAAAATGTTGTCTGCATGTCCTAATTGCGGTTCAGTTAATCTAAGTTTTATTGGAACTGGGACGCAAAAAATTGTTGACGAGCTTAAAAAGTTATTTCCTACGGCAAGAATTGCCAGAATGGACAATGATACAACAAGAAATAAGGAAGGGCATTATAAAATTCTTTCCGCCTTTGCAAATCACGAAAGCGACATACTTGTTGGAACGCAGATGATTGCTAAAGGACATGATTTTCCAAACGTAACCTTAGTTGGTATTTTGGATGCTGATATGAGCCTTTATTTTAGTGATTATAGAAGTAGTGAAAGGACCTATCAATTATTAACTCAAGTTGCTGGTCGTAGCGGTAGGGCGGATAACAAAGGAACGGTTGTTTTACAAACCTATTCACCGCAAAATCCCGTTCTTCGTTATGCAATGAATTATGATTATAACGGATTTTATGAGCGAGAGGTTGCCGTTAGAAAGGCTACGCATTTTCCGCCATTTGCACTTATTATACGTATTTTGGTTGAATCGCCTGTAGATGAGTATGCTATAGAAGGATTAAAACAGGTTTATTTGCCAATTAAAGAGCTTTATGATAAAAATTCACAGCAATTTGTGTTTTTTAATAAAATGCGCTCGCCTATAAAGAGATTAAAAAATAAGTTCCGTTATCAAATTTTAATGCGCTTGCGCGCAAATAACGAAGAAATAAGAAATGAAATATATCGAATTGTAACTTCGGTTGAGCTCTCTCACGCAGTAGTTTCTATTGAAGAAAATCCTGCAAACATGAATTAAGGAGAATAATACGATGGCTATAAGGAAAATAATACAATTAGGGGATGAAACTTTAAGAAAAAAGAGTTTTCCCGTTGAACAGATAAACGAAAGAACAATTCAACTTTTAGACGATATGAAAGACACTCTTGAAAAAGCACAGGGAGCTGGACTTGCTGCAGTACAAGTTGGTGTTTTAAGAAGAATTTTTATAGTTGACGTTGAAGAAGGATATTTTGAGTTTATTAATCCGGAAATTTTGTCTAGAAAAGGCGAGCAGTACGGCGTCGAGGGCTGTTTATCTGTAAAAGGCAAGTGGGGTGACGTAAAACGCCCAATGGAAGTGAAAATTAAGGCTCAAAACCGTCAAGGTAAATATTTTACTTTAACGGCAAAAGGCTTTTTTGCAAAAGCAATTTCTCACGAATACGATCATCTTGACGGAATTGTTTACGTTGATAAAGCAGATAATTTAAGGAGTGAACAATAATTGAGAGTTGTTTTTTTAGGTACGCCAGATTTTGCAGTTAATACGCTTAAAGCTTTAATAAGTAGCAAGCATGAAATAGTTGCTGTTGTAACACAGCCCGATAAGCCTGTTGGTCGTAGCGGTAAACCAGTCTTTTCTCCGGTAAAGGAGGTTGCCGTTCAAGCAGGACTTAAAGTTTTGCAATATAATAAAATTAGACTTGAGGGTGTTGCTGATTTAAAGGCGTTAAACGCCGATATTATGGTTACTTGTGCTTTTGGTCAAATACTTTCTCAAGAAATCATAGATATAGCACCAAAGGGCATAATTAACGTCCATGCTTCGCTTTTACCAAAATATCGCGGAGCAGCGCCAATACAGTGGTCAATTATCAACGGCGATGAAGAAACGGGCGTAACTATTATGCAAACCGAAGCCGGAATTGATACCGGAGATATTATTGCTGTTGAAAAAACGCCAATTATGCCAACGGAAACGGCAGGTGAGCTTTTTGACAGACTTTCTTATATCGGTGCTGATTTACTTGTTAAAACAATTGACAAAATTGAAGAAGGAACTGCCACATATACACCGCAGGATCATAATAGTGCATCACACGTAAAAATGCTTAAAAAAGAAGATGGCATCATTGATTTTAATAAATCTTCTAAAACGATATACAACTTTATTAGAGGTATGAATCCTTGGCCTTGCGCTTTTACCTTTTTAGGTAGAAAAGCCCTAAAGGTTTATAAAGCTGAAGTTGTTAATCTTGATTTTGTAGAAACCGTTTTGCCTGGAACAATCGTTAAAGCGGACAGTAAAAGTGGTCTTATAGTCTCAACGGCTGATGGATTCATTAGGCTTAGTGATATTCAAGTTGAGGGCGGAAAAAGAATGCCTGATAGCGCATATTTATTAGGTCATACTTTAACTATTGGAGAAAAATTGAATGGTTAATCTTTTTTACGATAGCTATCGCATCTTGTTTCGTGTTTATAGCGATAAAGCTTTTATAAAACAAGCAATCAATAGCGAGGTTATTGAGCCAATTAACAAAAATAGCGTTATTAAGATTTGTTACGGTGTAGTAGAAAAGGACATTGAGCTTGAATACATAATAAAGAGTTTGTGTGATAAGCGACCTAAATTGCCAATTCGTATTCTTCTTAAAGTTTCTATCTATTGCATTAAGTATTTGCAAAAGGCGCCTCATGCAGTAACTGATAGTGCAGTTGAGCTTTGTAAAAAACTTGGAAAAAGTGGGATGAGCGGTTTTTTAAACGCGATACTTAGAAAGTATATTAAAAATCCGCAAATAATTTTGCCTAAAAATCAAGTTGAAGCATTAGCTATAAAATATTCTTTTCCTAAATTTGCGGTGGAAAACTTAATTAACGATTACGGGTATGACCTAGCTGAAAGCATTATGAAGTATGATACGCCTTATACTTTCTTGCGCTTTTCAGACGAAGTTGATGGGGAAGCTTATTTAATGCATTTAGGCAAAGAATTTGAGTTAACACCATTTAAAAACACCTTTATGCTTAAAAATTTTGTACGTGAAGAGGGTTTTTTTGAAGGAAAATACACTTTTCAGTCAATTGGCTCGGTTGCAATTTGTAATGCTGTTGAGGGGGGAAATTGTTTGCTTGACTGTTGTGCTGCCCCTGGAGGTAAATCAGTAGCA
>JAFQBR010000356.1 GCA_017399665.1 Clostridia bacterium
GTCGGAAATAACTATTTTAGCATTTTCTATATCATGCGATCTTCCGCTACCGTTAACGCAGTTTAGCTTAGTTAAAAGCTCGTCTGCCATGGTATTTTTAACAAAACCGCCAAGTGGTGGGGAAACGTGACCTGCAGTAAGCATACCGCCAAGCGAGCCCGTTCTTTCAATAAGAGCCACCTTTACGCCTTGGCGCGCGCATTCAATCGCCGCCCCTATGCCAGAAACACCACCGCCAATTACCACAACGTCAAATTCACTTAGGTTTTCAAGTGTTTTTTGAAAATTTATCATATTCGCCCTCTTAGCTAATTGAGTTTAAAACATTATATTCTACCTTTTGTTAAATGTCAATACAAAATTAAAAATTTACTTTTATGCTGCTATATAACAAAAGGTAAAGGGTAACAAAGACGTATAAAGCAAAAAAGAACCAAAATGCCGATAATCGCTTTATAGGCACACTTTTTTTATAAGAAAAATTAAAAACAAACAAAATAATTAATTTTTTTGCGGTAAAAACGCAATAAAAAAAATAGGAATATTTTTGATAAATGATAAAAAATATTAACAAAAAAAACAAAAAGTGTATTGACAAGAAAAAAGTTGGGTTGTAAAATCAAGCCACTTAACGCGCACGCGTTATATAACATAGAAAATTTTTTGCGCCGTTATTTTTTTCGGGCAAGCAAAGGAGGAAAAAATATGAAACCTTTTTCACTTTCACCTTTTAAAAGAGTTGCCGTAACTCTTCTAGCGTGCATTACGGTTGCAAGCGCAGCAGTTGGCATCATTGGTATTCAACCAAAAGATAAAGTATTAAAAATGGTATATGCTTCTGAGTTAGATACTGAAAATATTGACGGTATGAGTTTTACGGCAGAACCCGTATACGTTGTGAATAAAAACCTAGAAACTCTTCCTCAGACGTTTGAAGCTGAAGTATTCCTTCCAAAAACGTCATCAGGCAGAGCAGGCGCAATTCTTGGCAACTGGGGTTTAGGCGCAAGCTTAAGCTTTGAAGTAAACTATGGCGGTAACGTTCGTTTCTACCATACGGATAACAACGGTAAAGACCAGTCGCTAATATTTAGCCAATCAGATATTAGAACGGGTAATTGGGCGCACGTTGCAGTAGTTCACGATAAAGAAAATAACTTAACTGCTTGCTATATCGACGGCAAATTGATTCAAACCTTAGCTTATTACGAATATAGCGAAGATATTACCGCAGCTAAATTCTGTTTAGGTGGCGATAACCGTTCAGGCAATGCAATTTACTTTAAAGGCTGGATTCGCTCAGTAAGCGCTTACACAGACGTAAGAAGGGCTGAAGAAATTGCACAAGACGCAAAAAACGGCACAGATCTTAGCGCAGACAACCTATTACTACATTACGATATGCCAAAATCTGCAACAAACAGCAACGTTGAAGATGCAACGGGTAACGGCTACGACGTAGTAAGAAACAGAACGTGGTTTACAGAAAAGGAAGAAGTTACAGATTACGCATATTCTTTTGCAGTAGTTGGCGATACTCAAATTATTGCAGATAAATATCCCGATCAATTCCATAATATTTATGATTTTATTATTGATAATAAAGAAAGCAAAAAGATAGCACACGTATTTGGTCTTGGCGATATAACCGATAAAGATACAACTGCAGAATGGAATCTTGCGCAAGAACAAATTTCAAGATTAAACGGAGTTATTCCTTATTCAGTAGTTCGCGGTAACCACGATAGCGTTGCTAAAATGAATGCGTACTTTAATAACGAAGATTACACTTCACAATTTGCAGGCTTCTATGGGAAAGATGACGTATGTAACTCTTGGAGAACGTTTACGGTAGGCGAAACCGATTATCTACTTATGACCTTAGACTACGGCGCATCTAGCGCAGTATTAGCTTGGGCTGGTGATATTATCGACAAGCACCCCTCTCACAGAGTAATTATTACAACTCACGCATATTTATATCGCGACGGAACAACCTTAGACCAAGGCGACGTTTGTCCCCCTGCAACTTCTGGCGGATTTAACAACGGCGACCATATGTGGGATAAACTAATTTCTAAGCACGGCAACATCTTTTTAGTAATGTCAGGGCACGATCCTTGCGATAACGTAGTAACAACACAAACTGTTGGCGACCACGGCAACGTAGTAACTCAAATGCTTATCGACCCACAGGGTATGGATGCTTCTATTGGCGCAACCGGTATGGTAGCAATGCTTTACTTTAGCGAAGACGGCTCTGAAATCAGCGTTGAATTTTATTCTACTATTAAGAACCAATATTACAAAGATACAAACCAATACACCATTGATATTGACGGTTTTGAATGCATTGAGCATAAGTACGATAATCAAGTTGCAACAAAAGAATTTATTAAAACGGGCGCAACCTGTTTAGAAAAAGCCGTTTACTACTATTCTTGTGACTGTGGCAGAAAATCCGAAGAATTTTTCGTTTACGGCGAACTTGGCGATCACAGATACGGACAATTACACGCAAAAGTGCCTGCAACCTGTACAACACCCGGTACTTTAGAACACTATCAATGTTCTTTATGCTTAAAATATTTCGATAGAGCGCTTAAAGAGATTGCAGACGTAACAATTCCTGCAGGACACGATTGGAAGGCTGCTTACAATGAAGAAGATCACTATCAAGAATGTAGGGCTTGTAAAGAAACTAAAGATAACGAAGCGCACGAATTAGTTGACGGTAAGTGCGAATGCGGTTACGACGAAAACGCAAAACCCGACTCAAGCGGTGGCGGTAGCGTAAACGGCGGTTCAAACTGTAAATCAGAAGTAGGCTCAACACTTGCAATAGCGTTGCTTCCTGCAATCTTTATGATCTTTAAAAAAAGAAGAAAATAAAGGCAAAAGCTAAATAAAAACAAAAGTATGCTTGGGAATTTCAAGCATACTTTTTTTATGTAAATTATTAGATTTTTATGTGATTTTTGCTTAAAAAAAGATTTATTCAATCTTTTTATATAGGGTAGCTCTGGTGTTGGGAATATCTTCCTTATAAGACATAGCAAAGAATATTTCGTCGTCAAAAGCAAAGTCCTCTTCGTTAATTTTAATAGAGTAAGAGGGGAAGTGCTTATCGAAAAAGTCTACCTCGTCAGACAAAAAGGCATTTCTGCATTCTGTGGGGGAAAGCCCTAAAAATTTTTTAAACTCGTAAAACATTTGCTGGTGCGAAGAAAAGCCAATAAGGTCGGGAATAGCAGTTATAGGTAGGTTGGAGTCACGCAGTAACTGTAAGCCTTTAGATATTCTTAATGAGTTTATTGTTTGCAAAACTGTTTTTCCCGTATATTTTTTAAACAAATTACACAGATAAATTTTGTTAAGGTTAACGTGGTTTGCAACGTCGTCTAACGTTATTTTAGAGCGCAAATTTCTTTTAATATACAAAATTGCCTGCTTAATGTAAGAAAGGTTGCTTTCTGAATACATACGAATACTTTTTGCAATAGAGGTAAGGAAGATTAAAAGCTCGCTTTCTATGTGGCATCTATCTTCAACCGAGCGCGCCGGCTTAGATACCGCGTTTATAAAGTTTTTAAAGTTTACGTCTACGTTAGAAGTATCTGGATAAGCAATAAGTGTGTTGCCTTGATTTAAAAGGTGCTTTAGGTGCGTGTTAGCAAATAAATTGCCGTAATCTACCGAAAGGATGTTGGTTATTTCGCTGTTTTCCATTTGCGTATAGCGTAGTGGCATTAACTCTATATTATAAATCCACACGTCGTTATCGTGAATACGCAAACGGTGAAAAACGTTAGTATCGATAAAAACAAATGAGCCCTGTTTAACTTGCAAGGTTTTTATTTTTGTTTCGGTATTTTCTTCTTGCTCGTTATCAAGCAGTTCAATATAAAAGTCGCCCTTATAGGCGTACATAAATTCAAACTGATTGTGTTTGTGCATACCCATATAAAAATCGGGGTAGAAGCTTTTTATATAATATGAAACGGCTTGTAGGTAATGCCCGTTTAAATTGTTAAATGGCGTAGAAGAAGAAGTTTTCATAAGCGCGCTCCTTTATTTTTTTCTATTGTAACACAGTTTTTTAAAAAAGACAACAAAAAGTGAATATTTTTTATAAAACAACAAAAAAATTAGTTTTAAATTAAAAATCGGTATTGACATAGCCCCAAAAGGGGTTTAAAATCTAGGTACAAGTGGCTTGTGTTTTGCAAGACTTCAATAAAAGTATACCTTTTTTGACTGCGCCTGTTTTTTATTACAGGCGTTGTTTTTTTGTCAAAAAACACAAAAAAGCCTTCTAGACAGCCTTCGTTTACCTAAATAATACCGAAAACTGCCCTATAAAAAAGGTATACTTTTATTGAAGTCTTGCAAAACACAAGCCACTTGTACCTA
>JAFQBR010000357.1 GCA_017399665.1 Clostridia bacterium
ACGTCTTCAACTACTACGGGTACTAGCTGATCCATATATACGTAAGGAGCGCTAATAGAGCCTTCTAATAAATCGGTTAGAAGCTTTGCAATAGTATCTACGTCCATTAGGTTGTAGCCTACTACGTATGCAACTGCGTTAATTACGTTATCAACGGGTAAATCAAGAGTTGCTGAAGCGAAGTTGGCTAGAGTTACGCCTTCGTATAGATCTTTTAATACCTTGCAAATATCGGTTATTAGAAGTATTTCGCCTGCTACGGTATCAATAATTGCTTCTACGTCTTCAACTACTACTGTTACTAACTGTTCGCCGTTGAATACGGGTGCGCCTAAAGTGCCGTCTACTAAGTCGTCTACTAGCTTAGCAATTTGATCTACTAATACTTCTTCAGGTAAGAATACCTTAACAACGTTTACAACTGAAGAAATTACTTCTTCTACGGGTAGGTCAAGAGTTGCTTGAACAACGTCCTTAACCATAGCGCCTTCGTATAGCTTAATAAGCTCTGCAAATACAACGTCACTTGCGTCACTCTTATAGTAATTGTAAAGAATTGCCTTAACGTCTTCTATTACAACGGTAATTAACTGTTGACCTTGAACACCGGGAGCATTTAATCTTCCATCTAGTAAATCCATAATAAGCTTAGCAGCTTGATCTACTACAGGTTCATCGGGGAATATTACGTTAATTACGTTTGCAGCTGCAGCCACAACGTCATCAATAAAGAATCCGGGAATTGCAGTTAAGAATTCTCTAGTTAATGCGTCGCCGTATAAGCCTGCGATTTCTTCAGAGATTACTTTTACAAACTCTTCTTCAGTAAAGTGAGCTACTACGTCGTACGCTGCCATTACTAGGTCAGCCATCTTACGAGTACCGTGTAATCTTACTTCGCCAAGAGTTCCTTCTAACATAATTTCTAGAACTTCAGCTATATCGTAAACTAATTCTGAACGATCTCTTATTGCCTTAACGCTTACTAGTACGTTCGTAATTGAATTGATTACGTCGTTTACGTCAAAGTCAAGTATTGCCGTGAAGATATTCTTAGCAATGGTATCGCCGTATAAGCCCTTTAGTTCTTCAAAGAATACGTTTAGAGTTTCGCTATCATAGAAGAATGCGTCTGCTAATAAATCTGCATCGTCTATTAATTCGCATACGGGAACTGAACCGTCTAATCTGATGGTTCTTAAAGTTCCGTCTAGCACATCCTCTAAGGTTGCTGCTACTGCATTAATCTTATCACTATGTTCTCTTATTGCTTTAATACTTGTTAGTACCTTTGCTAATGAAGCAATAACGCTATCTACGTAGAAATCTAAGGTTGCGTCTACTACGTTCATAGCAACGGCATCGCCGTATAATCCTGCTAATTCTTCAAACGCTACTCTTATAGCTTCACTTTCGGTTATTAGTTTTACAACGTCGTAGGT
The DNA here is from genome assembly GCA_017399665.1 of Clostridia bacterium. The sequence continues at coordinate 1,443 of JAFQBR010000357.1, forward strand.
TGCAAGTATTAAATCTGCTATCTACGCGTTGCCGTTTAGGTGTGCGTCAGCTAGAGTACCTCTATGCATCATTGCAATTACGTTTGCTACACCCTTGATTATTCCAGCTACCTTTTCGTCTTCTACTGCAGCTGCTCCTACGTTACCCATTGCGCGAATTACTTGAGCTACGGGGAAGTCGGGGATTGCAGATA
>JAFQBR010000358.1 GCA_017399665.1 Clostridia bacterium
AATACAAAAGGCTGTTTTTATTGGTGCGAACAATGGCAACTGCTGCACTATTACCCCCTGCCCCCGGCAAATTAAAGCTTATGTTACCGCTTTGTGAAATAAAATTACTTATAGAACCCATTCCAGAACCGCCACCTGGAACACCGCCTATACCACCATCGTTCAACCCGCCGTCAGGTAAAAAGTTGTTAAACTTATCAAAATCAAACCCAGCGTTTTCCAACAATTGATTTATTCTATCTCGCGAACCGGGGAATGGATCAGGTGGTTCATACCTATTTTCGTAAGCACTCATAAGCCTTGAAAGGTAATCTTTAACGTTAGTCCAATAGGTTTCTAATCTACCAACCGTGCCGTGAGTTGTTTCAACAAAATTCTTAAATGAGGCATCAAGTCTATTTTTAAACAAAGCCAATAAAGAAAAACTTACGGCAGATGATGAAATTAAGGCTATGTAATATTTTTTTGATGGTGGTTTTGCTATACTGTCGATACCAGCATAAGCCACGTCGCGCGCTGTTCTTATGTTTAAAACACCGGCAACGATATAAATTGCATAAAATAAGAAAATATCAACTAAAGTTTTATATATATAAGAATAATCCTCAATAAGAGGAATAGCCATCTCGATTAAAAGCAGTACGGTTAAAACAAGAGTGCGCCTTTTAAAGGAATATATTTGCCCTTTATATTCACTCACAGGGGCTTTTAATCCCATAGTTTTTTCTTTGCAAATTACGTTAATGAATACAACTCCCACAATAAAGCAGATAATCACTGGTAACGAGTACTTTTGATCTAATAGCTGAACGGGTGTTATACTTGTAAGGTGTTCTATAAACGCCCAACTTATGTAATGCCCCATTATCATAAACAGCAAGAGTAATACAGAGGAAAGAGAAACAAGAACTTTTAAAACTTTTCTTATGAATTTTATTGGTACAAGCTTGCATACGGAAACTAAAAATGCCGCTACGAAATAATATAAAAAATATTCAATTTGAACCGCATATGAAATATAATCCACTGTGGAAGTAAGCATTTTTGCCAATAGGAAAAGTATCGATATAATGTATACCGATTTAAAAAATCTATTGACTGTATATGCAAACTTAACGTTCATATTAGTTACCGTCTTCTACCTTATAATAATCGCGAGCATAAAGCTCAACCATTTCTATACCTTTGATTTTGCCAAGCTTTTTAATTTGTGAATTAATTACAAACTTTTTCTTAGGCGCTAAATAAATAAGAGGTGCGCCAGAAGTGCATTTAATCGCATAATCTAACAATTCTTCCGTTTGAGTCAAACTATCTCTATTTCTTAAAACCGTTTGCATCTCGCCAAGCATTCTAAGCATATTTTGCTTACTTTTAGAGCTTTTTGCCGTACTTTTAAAAACATTGTTTTTAATTAGCGGAGAAACAGCGTTAGTATATAGCGTATAGGCTATGTGCTTTGACTCAAAATATTCAAGCAATTCGCGAAGCATTGAAATTGCATATTCTAAGTACTTATAGTCAAGACTTCCCTTGGTTGTTGATGTATAACCCGAAACGTCTAAAATAACTGCCGTAACGTGCGCCCCCATAGGCTCGAACTGCTTTACTACAAACTCGTTCATTTGTGCAGTTTTTTTCCAGTTGATATGGCGCATTGGCTCGTGTCCGGTATATTCGCCGTAAGAACGGATAGACGCTTCGTCAAAAATAAAGCCCTTTTTTGCGTTAAAATCGCCGTAGCCTTCCATTATTATTTCGTTTATAAATACAGGGCTAACTCTTCTAGGCATAATGATTACTTGATCGACGTCCTCTTTTTCGTAAAAAGAAGCGTGAAAGCCTAAAAGATCTAAGCTTTCAAGCCCAATTTTATGCATTTTATAAACACCCCTGTCTTTAATAGCAACAGCAGTGCTTATAGCTTGCGTGCCGTTGGGTGGAACAAAAGCTTTACCTATTATTTGCTTTTTCTTATCGCCTGCCCTAGAAATCTTGTAGCCATCATCTTTAAGTTCGAACTCTTCGTCTACAATTTGCTTTACGTAAAGCCTCCTTACCGTACGTGAGGTTTCATTTTTTATTTCAGTCTGAATATAAAAAACCTCGTCTGGCTCGCATAAATCCTTACTAAACTTTCTTGTATGCGATATTTTGTCCTTTTCGATAGGATCTTGCTTTGCTACGTAATTAATTATAAGCAGAGCGATAATTATAAAAATTACCGCAAAAAAATACATATTTTAACCTTCCAAAGGAACTTGCACCTTAGCAAGTATTCTTTCAAACACCGCTCTTTGTTGTTTTTCAGTATCAGCGTCTGCATAAGACATACGGTGAAGTAAAATATTGGGCGCCATTTTTTGCACGTCTTCAGGCAATACGAATTCACGACCGCAAAGTCCAACGTAAGCTTTACATGCATTGTATAAGTCTTGGGTAGAACGTGGAGATGCACCTATAATAATCTCCTTTTCGTCCTTTCTGGTTGCCCAAATTATATCCAAAATGTATTTTTCAACAACAGGAGAAACAGTAACCTGCTTAATTTCAGCCATTGCACGCTGAGTTTCTTCCCAAGTAATAACCTTTGAAACCGTTGCCAATATTTTAGAATTTTCTTCCCTTCTGCAAACCCTTATTTCATCTTCAGGCTTCATATAATCCATTTTTAAACGCATCATAAAACGGTCAAGCTGAGCTTCGGGAAGAGGATACGTTCCGTAAGATTCCAATGGGTTTTGGGTTGCAGAAACCATAAACGGCTTTGGTAAAACTCTTGTTACCCCGTCTACCGTAACCTGACCTTCTGCCATAGCCTCTAATAAGCTTGACTGCGTTTTTGGACTTGAACGGTTTATTTCGTCTGCTAAAACTATATTTGCAAAAACAGGACCTTCGCGAAATTCAAAGCTTTCTTCCTTTTTGTTGTAAAAGTTAATACCCGTTATATCCGAAGGCATAACGTCAGGTGTAAACTGAATACGGTTAAACTTACCGCCAATAACGTTTGCAAATGTTTTTAGCAATAAGGTTTTGCCTGTACCGGGAATATCCTCAAATAAAATATGTCCACCGCAAAGGTGACATACGGTTATTAAGTCAATTTGTTCGCTTTTGCCTAAAACAACCTTACCTACTTCCATTTGAATTTTATTTCTGTAATTTAACAAAAATAACTTATCCATGTTCGCCTCCAAATTTTATGTTCAAATATACGAATATTTGAATTGTATCATATTTGCATTGTTTTTTCAACAATTTTAACGTTGTTTTTATTTTATTTATAAGTTTTAATCATTTTTAAAGTTGCGTTTAATGTTTTTTATGTTAATCTTTGCGGTAAATCACCACAAAAAGGGCTCTATAGGTCGATTATCGCCACTTTAACGTCATATTATATTATAATAAAAACTCTTGCGTTTTTACCTTTTATGTGTTATAATTTAATAAATTATTTTTTTGGTTGGAGTTATGGATAGTTTTAAAAAAACGCACAGCTTAATATTAAAACAGGTAAAAACCTACCCGAAACTAGAGTTACAGGATTTGTTTAAGTTTTTATTTCAAAGCTCATTTGGGTGCGAGCACTTAATATCTTCAAAACAAAAAGCAGAGCAATATATTAGTGAAGAGTACAGTAGACTTTTACATAAAAAATCAAACGTTGAAAAGCTTGATGGCAATTACTCGCGCGTGCATTTAGGTATTTTATCAAAGGGACTTACTTCTAGCACCCTAGCAACACTTTTTTATCTATCTGCAAAAAAAGAAGAAAACGGGATTGCAAACCTTAAAACAAAGCTTGATGTTTTAAAGAAAATGATATCAAACGGCGAACTGCCCTTTTGCATGCAAGAATTTAAAGAGCTTTTTTTAAAGTGGGAAAAAGCAGGCTTTACCGCAATTCACCATTCAGACGAATTTAAACAAAACTATTCCCCTGCGTATAGGCTTATTGCCAACGAGTACCTTCCATACTTACCACTGTTTATAGAAATTGATAAGCTCTTAAGCAAAACAAAAGCCATAACGGTAGTTGCAATCGACGGAGGAAGTGCCAGCGGAAAAAGCACGCTTGGCAATATTTTAAAAAGTGTTTACGGCTGTAATCTTTTTCACACGGATGATTTTTTCTTGCAACTTCATCAAAAAACAGCAGCTCGTTTAAACGAGCCCGGCGGAAATATGGATAGAGAAAGATTTTTACAGGAAATTTTAATTCCACTTTCTAAAAACGAAGAAGTCATATACAAAAAATTTAACTGCCAAACTCAATCTTTAAGTGAAGAAATAAAAGTAACCCCAGGAAAGCTTTGCGTTATAGAAGGCTGTTATTCTATGCACCCCGATTTAGTTAAACACTACGATTACTGCGTTTTTTTAGAAATTTCCCCCCTTTTACAAAAAAAGCGCATATTAAAACGCAACCAAAAAAGTTTAGCAAAAAAATTTTTTAAAGAATGGATACCGCTTGAAAACGCTTACTTTCAACACTTTAAAATAAAGCAAACGGCTAATTTAATAATAAAATCAAAGCAATTTTAGTAAAAAGTCGCGCTATAGGTCGATTAAACGAGCTTTTGTTAAAAAAAGACAAAAGCTTACCTTAGCGCTTTTTTTATGCTCATTTTTATTTATCTACTGCTTTTATTACCCCTTGTAAACTTAAAATAAAGAATTAAACGGAAAAATTAGAACAGAACGTCGCACTTTTTCGCGCGCAATAATGAACGATATAAAAACTCTTTTTCTAATTCAAAAATAGAAAACTGCAAAAAACGCTTGACAAAGCTTAAATCATTTTATATAATTTTGTATATCACATTATAATATAATATATATTATTAGATAAAATAACATTTTTGTTGGGAGATCTGTTATGAAAAAACTTTTGGTATTATTCCTTTGTTTTTCTGTTTTAGCAGGTGTAGCCGGTTTAGTTGGTTGTGAAACTGTAAATCCGGAAAATTCTGTTGCTTGTAACCACCAATTTGGTGAATGGGAAACCATTCAAGCAACCACCTGTTCCGTAAAAGGTCGTAGAGATCGCGTTTGCAAGCTTTGCGGTGAGAAAGAGGTTGCTTTTGATGAAGAACTTCTTCCCCACAACTTTGTAGACGGCGTTTGTACGATTTGTGGAGGTACTGTTGAGGTTTGCCGTCACGAATTTGGCGATTGGTACGTTAGCACTCCTGCTACCTGCACAGTTGCAGAAGTTATTTCTCGCGACTGTCCTTTATGCGGTCATACCGAAAACCAAACTAACCAAGTGTCTGAACACCTCTATGGTGATTGGGTAACCGTTATTAACCCCACCTGTACCACTGCAGGCATGAAAAAACAAATTTGTGCTACTTGTGGTGATGAAAAAGTTGCCGAAATAGAACTATTAGGTCACAATTACGGTGATTGGGTGCTTACCGAAGAACCCGAATGTGAAACCGTTGGAACTGAAACGCGTACCTGTTTAAACGAATGCGGAAAAACGGAGTCTCGCAGTGTTTCAGCTTTAGGTCATACTTACGGTGATTGGAATGTTACCACGGAGCCCGAATGTGAAGTTGCAGGCGAAAAAACACGTATTTGTTCAGTTTGTGGAGACGTAAATACGGATGACGTTCCTGCAAAAGGTCACTCATACAGTGCTGACACCGGTTTCTGCGTTGACTGCTCTGCTGAATGCGAACACGTTTACGGCGAATGGAAAGACGTTACTCCTCCCACTTGTACCGAAGCGGGTGTGCATACTAAGGAATGTACTATTTGTAAGTTCGTAGTAAGAGAAGCGGTTGAAGCCTTAGGTCACGTTGAAGTAATAGATGAAGCCGTTGAGCCTACTTGTACCGAAACAGGTCTTACGGAAGGCAAACACTGCTCAGTATGTAACGAAGTATTAGAAGCTCAAGAAAGCGTTAAAACAGTTGAACACTCATACGGTGAATGGCAGACTATTACGCCTGCTACCTGTACCGCGAATGGTTCTAGAAAACATGTATGTACCGTGTGCGGATTTGAAGAACTCGGTTCAACAGACGCTTTAGGTCATAATTTTGGTCCTTGGGTAACGACTAAAGATGCAGAATGCGGTGTTGAAGGCATTAAAACTTCTACATGTTTAAACGAAGGCTGTGATACAAATATCGAAGATGAAGAAGTTACTCCTGCGCAAAAAACACTTCCCTTACCTGCTCTTGAACACAACTACGTAGATAACGAATGTGTACACTGTGGTAAAGAAGCAGACGAAAAAACAGGCTTACAATTCACTCTTTCTGAAGATGAAACCTATTATGTTGTTTCTGGTGTTTATAAGGTAGGAGCAAAAGTTACCGTTCCTGCATACTATAAGGATATTGCTGTTAAGGCAATCGCAGACGGTGCATTTGAAGAAGAACTTACCATTACTTCAATTGTTGTTGAAGCTGGTATTGAAAGTATCGGCAATAGAGCATTCTATGGTGCTAAAGCATTAACTTCAGTTGAACTTCCCAACACATTAGTTTCAATTGGCGAATATGCCTTTGCAGGCTGTGAAGCTCTTAAAGAAATTGCACTTCCCAACAGCGTAACATCTTTAGGCGCATGCACGTTCTATAATTGCCCACAATTAGCTTCAGTTAAGCTTTCTGAAGGTTTAACTACTCTTCCCGAATATATCTTCTACGCATGCTCAAGCCTAACAAGAGTTGAAATTCCTGAAAGCGTAACGTTCGTTGGTTACTCTGCATTCTACGGATGCACTGCTTTACAAACAGTTACTATCCCCGCAGGCGTTGAACATATTCTTACTTACACCTTCTCTAGCTGTACAAATCTTAAATCCGTGGTTATTCTTGGAACGGTTAAGACGGTTGGTGTTAACGCATTTGCAAACTGCGTAAGCCTTGAAAAGGTTTACTTTGCTGGAAGCGAAGAACAATTTGCAAACGTTACTATTAGCCAAGGCAATGACGCACTTGCAGGCGCAGCTGTTTACTTCTACAGCGAAAGCGCTCCTGCTGAAGCTGGTAACTTTTGGCACTTTGACCAAGAAGGCAACCCCGTTATTTGGTAATAAAAACGCCTTATAGGTCGATTATTAAGGCTTTTGCCGTTAATAATCAAATTAAATAAAATAATAAAGAGCGATTATCCCAAGGATAACCGCTCTTAATTTTTTTTATTTAAAAAGTTCTTCTTATTGAGTTGTTTAACTTTTTACTTGTGTTTTTAACAATTAAATATACTGTTAGCCAAATTACAAAATAAGCAACCACGAATATAGCTGTAAAAATAAGGAAGACTTCTAAAACCATAGGAATCCAGCCGTTTATAAGATAACAAAGGCTGTATGCCAGGTATAAAGAGGACAAGTGAAATGCAATGCTTTTTGTAACGGGCCAC
>JAFQBR010000359.1 GCA_017399665.1 Clostridia bacterium
ACGCTTAGTTACAGCGATAATATTTCTATTGAAGAAAAAATCAATGCAATCGTCACAAGAGTATATGGTGGAAAAAATATTTTAATAAGCGAACAGGCAAAGGAGCAAATTGACACACTAAAACAATTAGGTTTTTCCGATTTACCCGTATGTATTGCAAAAACTCAGTACAGTTTTTCAGATAATCCAACCTTATTGGGAGCTCCAACTGATTTTACTATAAACGTAAAAAGCGTAAGGGTTTCTGCTGGCGCAGGTTTTATAGTTGTACTTACTGGGAATATTTTAACTATGCCAGGGCTTCCCAAAGTACCTGCTGCTACTATTATTGACGTTGATAAAAACGGAAAAATTAAAGGCTTATTCTAAAATAATAAATATAATTTATTAAACTGCTGGCGTTGTTCTTGACAAAGGCAGTTTTAATTTGTTATAATCATAATTGATGATTTGCTTTAAGCGAATGTTCTAAGAGAATATAACTTGCGGAGAAGTAATATGAAAGAAGTTATGGCTAAAGTAATTGAACAAAATTACCTTGATTGTAACGCTATTTCTTCTTTTCTTTTAAACGGTGATTATTCTCATTTTAACAACGAAATATTTACTATTTTTCCCGGTTTTTGTGATGTGCACGTGCATTTCAGAGAACCGGGTTTTGTTTATAAAGAAGATATTTTGTCCGGAACGCAAAGCGCAACGCGTGGTGGATATACTGCAGTTTGTACAATGCCAAACTTAAATCCTGTGCCTGATAGTGAAGAAAATATAGGTATTCAGTTAGAGGCAATAAAAGAAAAAGCTGTAATTCCTGTTTTTCCTTATGCGTCGATTACAAAAGAGCAAAAAGGAGAAATTCTTTCAGATTTATTACGAGATGGCGCAAAAGTTATTGCCTTTTCAGACGACGGCAAGGGCGTTCAAAGTGAAGACCTAATGTTAGAGGCTATGCTTTTAGCAAAAAAACACAATGCAATAATAGTTGCTCACTGTGAAGATAATAACTTACTTTTTGGTGGGTACGTGCACGACGGAGAATATGCGCAAAAGTACAATCATAAGGGTATTTCTTCGGCAAGTGAGTATATGCAAATTGCAAGGGATATTGAGCTTGCTAAAAAAACGGGTGTAAAATATCACGTATGCCATATTTCAACTAAAGAAAGCGTTGAAATAATTAGAAAAGCAAAAAGTGATGGTGTTGATATAACTTGTGAAACAGCACCTCATTATTTAATTTTAGATGACAGCAATCTTCAGGAATGCGGTGATTTTAAAATGAACCCGCCAATTAGAGCAAAAGAAGATAGATTAGCGTTAATTGAGGGAATAAAAGACGGAACTATCGATATGATTGCGACTGATCACGCGCCTCATTCAGCAGAAGAAAAATCAAGGGGTTTAGAAAAAAGCTTATTCGGTGTTGTTGGTCTTGAAACGGCATTTCCTGCACTATATACACATTTGGTGTTAAAAAACATAATAACGCTTGAAAAATTAGTTCAACTTATGTGTATTAATCCAAGAAAAAGGTTTAATATTAATACTGACATTGGTTTTTCGCTATGGAATTTAAATAAGCAAGTTAGGGTAGATACAGCACAATTTTTATCAAAAGGCAAAAGCACACCATTTAAAAACATGACTTTTTATGCTGAAAACCAGCTAACCGTATTCAATAACGAAGTAGTTTATCAAAAAAAGACGGAGAAATAAAAATGCCAAAGAGAACTGACATAAAGAAAATTTTAATAATTGGTTCAGGTCCTATTGTAATAGGTCAAGCAGCAGAATTTGACTATGCAGGAACGCAAGCATGTCTTGCACTTAAAGAAGAAGGATATGAGGTTGTGCTTGTAAACTCAAACCCTGCAACAATTATGACTGATACATCAATAGCTGATAAAGTTTATATGGAGCCGTTAACACTTGAATATATCGCAAAGATTTTACGTTACGAGCGTCCAGATGCAATTTTACCCGGCATTGGCGGTCAAACCGGACTAAATCTTGTAATGCAGCTTGAAAAAAAGGGTGTTTTAAAGGAATGTAGAGTTAAACTTCTTGGCACTAGTAGCGAAAGCATTGAAAGAGCAGAGGATCGCGAATTATTTAAAGAAATGTGCGAATCTATTGGTGAGCCTGTTATTCCTTCAGAAATTACGTATGACATAGAAGAAGCGAAAAAGGCGGCAAGCAAGATAGGTTATCCCGTTGTTTTACGTCCTGCTTTTACTCTTGGCGGTACAGGCGGTGGCTTTGCAAATAACGAAAAAGAGCTTGAAGAAATTGCCGTTAACGGTTTTTCACTTTCTCCTGTTCACCAAGTTCTTATCGAAAAGAGCGTTAAAGGGTATAAAGAAATTGAATTTGAAGTAATGCGCGATTCAGCTGATAAAGCTATAACTATCTGCGGTATGGAAAATATTGATCCTGTTGGTGTGCATACCGGGGACTCTGCTGTTGTTGCACCAATACTTTCTCTTACAAAAAAACAAGAGAAAATGCTCAATAATAGCGCAATAAAAATTATTAAAGAATTAAAAATTGAAGGTGGTTGTAACGTTCAATTTGCCTTAAATCCCGAAAATGATGAATATTATCTAATTGAAGTTAATCCAAGAGTATCACGCTCTTCAGCACTCGCATCAAAGGCTAGCGGATATCCTATTGCAAGAGTAACTGCTAAAATTGCAGTAGGTATGAAACTTGAAGAAATACAAATTGCGAATGCAACTGCTGATAAAGAGCCAAGATTAGACTATATAGTCGCGAAATTTCCAAGATTCCCATTTGATAAATTCACTTCAGCATCAAACCTTTTAGGTACACAAATGAAGGCTACAGGGGAAGTTATGGGGATTGGCTCGCTACTTTCTGAATGTGTTTTAAAATCCGTTCGCTCACTTGAAACGGGCGTAAACCACTTATATCTTGCAAAATTTGACAGCTACAGTACAGAGCAGCTTAAAGATTATGTGAAAGATTTTAGATCTGATAATCTTTTTGCTATTACTGAGCTATTAAGAAGAAATACTACGATTGAAGAATTACATGAGTTAACTAAAATTACACCTCTTTTCCTAGAGTGTTTTGCTAGCATTGTTGAAATGGAGAACATTTTAAAAGAAAAGGTGCTAGACGTAAAGGCGTTAAAGAGCGCTAAAATATTAGGTTTTTCAGACGCTTATATTGCAAAATTGTGGAAAACAACGGAAAAGGAAATTAAATCATTAAGAAAAGCAAATAAAATAAAACCTGTGTTTAGAATGGTAGATACATTGCATAGTGGGGCATATATTCCATATTTTTACTCTTCTTACACTGGTAAAAACGCTTCTAAGCTAGCAGACAAAAGAAAAGCAGTTGTTTTAGGCGCAGGGCCAATAAGAATTGGTCAAGGCGTTGAATTTGACTATTCTACCGTTCATGCCGTTCAAACTATTAGAAAGAGTGGGTATGAGGCTATTATTATAAATAACAATCCAGAAACTGTTTCAACCGATTACACAACGGCAGACAAGCTTTATTTTGAGCCTTTAACGCCCGAAGACGTAATGAATATTATTGAATTTGAAAAGCCTGACGGTGTTATTGCTTCACTTGGCGGTCAAACTGCAATAAATCTAGCCCAGCCTCTTTACGATATGGGCGTAAAGATTATCGGTACGGATTGCGAAGCCATAGATAAAGCTGAAAATAGAAAGATTTTTGAAAAATTACTTTCAGATTTGAATATTCCACAACCTAAGGGCTGTGCAGTTACCACCATTGAAGAAGGTGTTAAGGCTGCAAAAGAAATAGGTTATCCCGTTCTTGTTCGTCCAAGCTTTGTTTTGGGCGGAAGAGCAATGCAAATCGTAACTACTGAAAATCAGTTGCGCCATTATTTAAAAACTGCAGTAGAAATTGATGAAGAACGCCCCGTTTTAGTAGATAAATACGTAATCGGTAAAGAAGTGGAAATTGATGCAATTTGCGACGGGCGCGACGTATTTGTTCCGGGTATTATGGAGCTTGTTGAAAGAACAGGCATCCACTCAGGCGATTCGATAAGTGTATATCCAACCTTTAGTATTTCAAATAAAGTTAAGGGCATAATTTTACAATATGCTAAAAAACTAGGGCTAGCAATAGGTATTAAAGGGCTTTATAATATTCAGTTTATTGTAGATAAAGAAGATAAAGTTTATATTATTGAAGTTAACCCAAGATCTTCAAGAACCGTTCCTTTCTTATCTAAAGCAACGGGTTATTCACTTGCAGACATTGCAACTGAAGTTATAATGGGCAAATCATTAAAGGAACAGGGTATTTTTGACATATATCCTGAAGAAAAAAAGAGATGGTACGTAAAAGTTCCCGTGTTCTCTTTCAGTAAGATCCGCGGATTAGACGCATATCTTTCACCCGAAATGAAGTCAACAGGTGAAGCTATTGGTTACGACGATAAGCTAAATAGAGCGCTTTATAAGGGTTTACAGGCATCTGGTATGCGCTTGCAAAACTACGGAACGGTTTTTGCTACTATTGCCGATAAGGATAAGGAAGAAGCATTGCCTTTAATTAGACGTTTTTATAACTTAGGCTTTAATATCGAAGCAACAAGCGGAACGGCAGACTTTTTAAAGTCTAACGGAATAAGAACTCATAAGGTTAAAAAGATAAGCGAGGGTGGAGATGAATTAATCAACGCTTTACGCCAAGGTCATATTGCTTACTTTATTAACACAGGCGATATAAAGGATGCAGATAATATGACTGACGGTTACGTTATTCGTAAACACGCAACAGAAAACAATGTTACGTTATTCACATCTTTAGATACTGTAAAGGTTCTTTTAGACGTTTTAGAAGAAACTACTTTGTGTATTTCAACCATTGATTCTTAAGGAGTAAGATGAAACAGGGTATATTTGAAATAATAGAAAACGTACGACTGACAAAAGACGTTGTAAAAATGGTTTTAGCAGGTGATTGCTCACATATAACAGCACCGGGGCAGTTTGTCAATATTAAATTAGAGGGATATTTTTTGCGCCGTCCAATTTCAGTATGTGATTGCGAAGGGGATAAATTGACTATTTTATACAAAATAGTTGGTAAAGGCACTCTTGCTATGAGCAAAATGAAAGCAGGCGATAAATTAGATATATTAACAGGTCTTGGCAACGGATACGATTTAACTGTTGCGGGTGATAAGCCTTTACTTATAGGTGGTGGCGTTGGTGTTCCACCAATGTATATGCTTGCAAAACAGCTTGTAAAACTAGGCAAAAAGGTCTCTTTAATTATGGGCTTTAATACCGCTGAAGAGATTTTTTACAAGGATGAGTTTGAAAAATTGGGCGTTAAGGTTACCGTTTGTACCGTTGATGGAACGGCTGGCGTAAAAGGTTTTGTAACTGACGCTATGATAAAAGATTATACTTATTTTTACACTTGTGGCCCAGAACCAATGTTAAAGGCTGTTTATAACAAATCCACAACTTCAGGTCAATTTAGTTTTGAAGAAAGAATGGGGTGCGGCTTTGGCGCTTGCATGGGATGCTCTTGCAAGACTTTATACGGAAATAAGCGCATTTGTAAAGATGGGCCTGTACTTGTAAAGGAGGAAATAATATGGGAGAAATGAAGGTGAATTTATGCGGAATAGATCTTGATAATCCCATTATTCCTGCAAGTGGAACGTTTGGCTACGGTTATGAATTTGCTGAGCTGTACGATATAAATATTTTAGGAACTTTTTCCTTTAAAGGAACAACCTTAAACCCGCGTTTTGGCAATCCCACGCCACGAATTGCCGAATGTAAATCGGGTATGATAAACGCCGTAGGTTTACAAAATCCTGGTGTAGATAAAGTTATAAGTGAAGAGTTACCAAAGCTAAAAAAATGTTTTAATAAGCCGGTTATGGCCAACGTAAGTGGATTTTCGATAGAGGAATATGCGTTAACTTGCGAAAAATTAAACAGTTGTGAACAAATTGGTTGGTTTGAAGTTAACGTAAGTTGCCCAAACGTACACGGTGGAGGTATGAGCTTTGGTACAGACCCATTGATGGCAAAAAAGGTTACAGAAGCTGTAAAAAAAGTTACAACCCAGCCTGTACTTATTAAGCTTTCCCCGAACGTTACCGATATTGTTTCAATTGCAAAAGCGTGCGAAGATGGCGGAGCAGACGGTATCAGTCTTATAAATACCATGCTTGGTATGAGAATTGATTTAAAAAGTAAAAGGCCTGTAATTGCAAACGTTATGGGCGGATATTCTGGCGACGGTATATTCCCTGTTGCTGTAAGAATGGTATACCAAGTAGCTAAAGCGGTAAAAATTCCCATTGTTGGTATGGGGGGTGTTTCAACGGCGGAAGACGTTTTAGAAATGATGTATGCTGGCGCAACCGCAGTTCAAGTAGGAGCGGCAAACCTTGTTGACCCCTTTGTTTGCAAAGAAATTATTAAGCAGCTACCGGTTGTAATGAACAAATATAGAATAAATAATTTAAAAGATATAATAGGAGTGGTAAAATAATGGCAAAAGACGTAATAATTGCATGCGATTTTAATAGTGCGCAAAAGACGTTTGAATTTCTTGATAAATTTACAGAAGTAAAACCTTTTTTAAAGATAGGAATGGAACTTTATTATGCTGAAGGTCCTTCTATCGTAAAAGAAATTAAGAAAAGGGGACATAAAATATTTTTAGATCTTAAGCTTCACGATATCCCCAATACTGTTAAAAAATCGATGGCTGTGCTTTCTAAGTTAGACGTTGATATGTGTAATTTACACGCAAGCGGAACAACTGCAATGATGACTGCGGCTTTAGAAGGTTTAACGCGTGAAGACGGAACTAGACCTATTCTTATTGCAGTTACACAGCTTACCTCTACAGATCAAGAAAGTATGAAAAAAGATTTGCTTATTGACGCTCCTATTGATGAAGTTGTTATGCATTATGCGGAAATTGCTAAAAATGCAGGATTAGACGGCGTTGCTTGCTCACCTCTTGAAGCTGGCAAAGTACACACCAGATGCGGTGAAGGTTTTGTAACTGTAACACCTGGCGTACGCTTTGCTGATGGCGACGTTGGTGATCAAAAGAGGGTAACAACACCTGCAAGGGCAAGAGAGTTAGGATCTGATTATATCGTTGTTGGTAGACCTATTACTGCAGCAGAAGACCCTGTTGAAGCTTATAATAGATGTGTTAAAGAGTTTTTAGGAGAATAATTATGAAAGATTTAAAAAAATTGATTGCAAAAGATTTACTTTCTATTAAAGCGGTATTTTTTAGACCAGATCACCCTTTTACATGGGCAAGCGGAATTAAAAGTCCTGTATATTGCGATAACAGATTAACTTTAACAGCTCCTGCCGTAAGAGATGACGTTGAAAACGGACTTGCTCAGCTTATAAAAGAAAATTATCCTGATGCAGAAGTTCTTATGGGTACTTCAACTGCAGGTATTGCTCATGCCGCTATTGTTGGACATATTTTAAAAATGCCAATGGGCTACGTTCGTTCAGGAGCTAAAGACCACGGTAGACAAAATAGAATTGAAGGAAAGCTTGAAAAGGGGCAAAAGGTAGTTGTTGTTGAAGATTTAATTTCAACAGGCGGTAGCGTTATAGAAGTAGTAGAAGCTCTAAGAGAAGAGGGTGCAGAGGTTTTAGGTGTTGTAAGCATATTTACTTACGGCATGAAAAAAGGTCTTGTTCGCCTTGCAGAAGCAAACGTAAAGAACCTTTCTCTTACCGATTTTGATGAAATTGCAAATATAGCAGCAGAAGAAGGGTATATAAAACAGGAAGACGTTCAAAGACTTATTGCTTTTAGAAATAACCCTTCAGACGAATCTTGGATTAAAGCGTAAAGGTATCTTATGAGAAATTTAATTGATATAGTAGATTTATCTGTTGAAGAGATTTACGAGCTTATTAATATTGCTTTAGATATTATTGATAAACCCGAAAAATATGCTCATTCTTGCGCTGGTAAAAAACTTGCAACCTTATTTTTTGAGCCATCAACAAGAACAAGACTTAGTTTTGAGTCTGCAATGAATGAATTAGGCGGTAATGTTTTATCTGTAACCGGGGCAGATACTTCATCTGCTTCAAAGGGTGAAAGTGTTGCCGATACGGCAAAGGTTGTTTCGTGCTATGCAGATATTATTGCTATGCGTCACCCAAAGGAAGGCTCTGCCTTTGTAGCGGGCAAAAATGCAACAGTACCTGTAATAAACGCTGGCGACGGTGGTCATTGTCATCCCACTCAAACACTTACGGATTTACTTACCATTTACAGAGAAAAGGGTAGATTAGATAATATTACCGTAGGTTTTTGTGGGGATTTAAAGTACGGCAGAACGGTACATTCCTTAATAAACGCTTTATCAAGATATACTAACGTAAAAATTGTACTTATTTCACCGGAAGAATTACGCCTTCCAGGATATATGAGGTATGAAGTTCTTGACAAATATAATATGCCTTATAGCGAAACTTCAAGTTTAGAAGATGCAATAGGGGAACTTGACGTGTTGTATATGACAAGAATTCAGCAAGAAAGATTTTCTTCTGTTGAAAATTATCAAAAGCTTAAGGATAGCTATGTTTTAAATAAGGAAAAGCTTGCTTTAGCTAAAAAGGATATGTCTATTTTACATCCGCTACCAAGAGTAAATGAAATAAGCTTGGATGTAGATAGCGATCCGCGCGCTTGTTATTTTAGGCAAGTTTTAAACGGAAAATATATAAGAATGGCTTTAATTTTAAAGCTTTTAAGTGATACAAGCATTGCTACTGTTAAAAAGGATTACGAGCGCAGTTTAAAATGTACAAATCCAAGATGTATTACTTCAACAGAGCAAGAAATCGAACATTTATTTAAATTAGTAGATAAAGAAAAGGGGATTTACCGTTGCGTTTATTGTGAAAATAAAATACAAAAATAATAAAAAAGCGTCGATATTAATTTTTTCGGCGCTTTTTATATGAAAATTTTTAAAATTGTAAGGAAATTTAGGAAAAATTATTGTATAATAAGTGAAAAAGGAGGTGTGATCGTTTTGTCTAATGGTGAAAATTTTTACAAGCAATACGTAAATGGCGACGATTGCGCCTTTGAGCATGTATTAGCCTATTATTACGAAGGATTGGTGTATTTTATTTCGCGTTATACACATTCCGTATTCGATGCCGAAGAAATTGCAAACGATTGCTTTTTATATATTGCGATACATAAAAACAAGTATAATTTTAAAACTTCTTTAAAGACTTATTTATATACTATTGGAAGAAGTAAGGCTCTTAATTTTTTAAGAAAAAATAAAAAGTATTTGCTAAACGATAATATAGAAAATCATCTTGATTTAACAAAGAGTGAGGATTTTCAAAAGACTCTTGAAAATAAAGAAACAAAAGCAATTATTTTAAATGCAATATCTTCATTACCTAAGGATATGCAAAATACAGTTTATTTGTTTTATTATGAAGAAATGTCTTATAAACAAATAGCAAACGTATTAAAAAAGAGTTCAAAACAAATAGATAATATACTTTTTAGAGCTAAAAAGATATTAAAAGAAAAACTTTTAAAGGAGGTGGATATACTTGAATAAAGATTACAGAACTATTGCTGATAAAATACTTGAAGAAAGAGATGTTTATTATAAAAAAAGAGCAAAAGCTGTAAAAACTGCTCTTTATTCTTTAATCCCACTTTTTATTATTTCAATTTCATTTTTGTTTTGGCCAAAACCAAGTGGCAGTTCCCAGCCTCCTAAAAATTATTTGTACGTAGAAATGACTGTTGAAAAAAGCACTGCAGACGGATTTAGTGTGGTTAAAATTTCGAATGTTGAAACTATTGAAGAAATCATGGATTTTTCAAAGGAAAAAGATCAAAGTTCAACACCTTCAGCGCCAGAAAATGATTCATCAGCCGGTATGGATAATAATAGCACCTTTTTTGAAGAAAACACAGACTACTTAATTACCGCAACTGATAAAAATGGAAATACGGAAGTTGTTGTTATTACTCGCGAGTATATTATAACGTCAAGTAAAAAGGTCGTTTCTATAAGTAGGGAAGACTATAGCAGAATTCAAGATATTTTATCGTAAAATAAAACACCGTTAATTAAACTTTTAAGGTTTGTTAAACGGTGTTTTTTATAATTTTAAATTTTATATAAAAAGGTGGGTTATAAATTAAAGCCCATTTTTTTATTTTGAAGAAGTTTTTTGGTTGTTGAAAAATTAGTTGTGGGGAAATACTGGAATTTCAGCAAGGAATACAACGTCATCACGATTTGCTGCAGCGTCTTCAGCTAAAACGAATGCCTTTTTAGTTATAATTCCACCTGCTAGGTTAACTAAATCTTCAAGACCTTTAAGTGATGCGCCTGTTGAAACAACGTCGTCAACAATGCCAACCTTTTTACCCTTAATAAGGTCAACGTCATGCTTTGAAAGGTAAAGGTGCTGTTCTTTACCGGTAGTAATTGAAGCGTCAATAACAATTTCAATACCATCTTGCATATAAAGTTTCTTTGTTTTTCTTGCTACAGCGTAATATTCATGACCAAGCTCTCTTGCTACAACGTGGCAAAGTTGTAATCCTTTAGATTCAGCGGTAATTAAAACGTCGCAATCGCCTAGTAATTTTGCAAGCTGTTTACCACAATGCTCGGTAAGCTTTTGATTGCC
>JAFQBR010000360.1 GCA_017399665.1 Clostridia bacterium
GACTGAATACACCATACTGAATATGACGGAGATATAGCTCGTTATTTTTTTCGCCAAACATGTGACCGCCAATATCGTGACTCCACCAGGTATAGCCGACGTTTGTAGCAGTTGCCGTAAATTCAGGTAAGAACTCTAAGGTATCCCAAGAAATAACCGTATCGCCAGAAAAGCCTAAGGGATAGCGATGAGCACCAATGCCCGAATAACGCGATAAAATAACGGGTAGCCCGTGATTTTTTGCATTATCTAGATAATGGTAGTGATTTAACGACCAAAGTGGATCAAGGCCTTCTATTTTACTATTTTTGCCCTGTTGCCAGTCAATCCACCAAAAACGAACGCCATCTTCCTCGTAAGGCTTATGCATATACTCAAAATATGCGTTAATAAAATCGGGATTAGCAATATCAAATTTTACCCATTCTAACGTTTTGGGATCTTGACCTACGGCTTTTGCCATTTTTTCGTAACAGTCCTCCCACCAACGAACGCCGTCTGCAGGATGTAGATTAAGAGTAATTTTTAATTTTTTCTTTTCAATTTCCTTTAAAAATGCACGATAATCGGGGAATAAATTTTTATTCCAAGTATACCCCGTCCAGCCGTTGTTTCCACCGTAGAAGGAAGTATTTCTACCAAGCTCCGTAATCTTTAAATCCCCTTCCATATTCTTTGAATAGTGCCAGTCCATATCAATAGTCGCAACAGACAAAGGAATATTATTTTCTTCAAATGAATTTAAAAGACGCAAGTATGACTTATCGGTATAAACGTAATATCTGCTCCACCAGTTACCAAACACAAATCTTGGAATTTTGGGAACGCTACCGGTAATTAAATATAATGCGTTAACAGCTCCGCGATAATCGTCGCCGTAGGCAAATATATATTCATCTATTCCAATTCCCCTTTCAGCTAGCACCTCTCCGTTTTCGGCTAAGGTTAAGGAATTTTCGTCATTAAATATCGCAACACCCTTTTTAGAGCATACACCCATTCCAAGCTTAATTTTATTTTCTTCAGGCTGATCCTTTTTACGCATAGTCGCAGAGCCACGAACGTAATAATCTCCGTCGTAACAATCAAGCGTTCTATAAGTACCTTTAAGGTTTTCCTCGTTGTCAATAGTAATACTATGACCAGCTAAAACAATACGGCAATCTTCTCTTTTTTCTTTTAGAATAAGAGCGCACGTGGAAGTGGTAATAACACAAGAATCCCCGTTATCAATAACGGCAAAATCTTGTTTTTCCATATCGCGAAACCACACCACTTGAGTTGCCTTATCGCGATATTTTTTATCATCATTCTTCTCTAAACGGAAAAGTGATGGTTGTAAAACTGTTACACGATAATCTTTCCAAAAAACAAAGTTCTGCTTATCTGCCATTGGTCTAGTCGTAGCCATAAGATGTTTGCTCAGCATAATAATACATACTCCTATACTCAAATTAAAAAATAATAATTCAAGATTTTTTCTTGTTTTTTTAAACGAAATGATTATACCACATTGAATAATATAAGTCAATACTTATGTAAAAATTTAGAATGAAAGCACGAAAAAAAGCCTTAGCTAAAAGGCTTTTAATTATTAAATTATTCTTTTAATAAAGCGTTTCAATTTCTTCTATAAATTCAAGCATTTTATTAGTTAAATATTCCACGTTTTCAGTTTTTGCAACAACGTCTTTTGCCGTGTGAATTCTGCTTGTATAAAACTTTATTGGACCTTTACCCTTTTTACAGGCCATAACCCCAACACCACATTCAAAGCTCTTATAATCTGAACTACCCGTGCTTCCTTTTATCGAGAAATAATAGGGATTAATTGAGTTTTCTTCCACCGTAACCGACTGTAGCGCAAAATAACATTCGTTCCTTAACGCACTTTTTTTAGCAATAAAAAGCATTTCGCTACCATCCCCAACACAGTCAAAGTTAATTACTAGCTTGTTTTTTAAAAGTTCCTTATACTTTTTAGCCATTGCTTTAGAGCCAAGCAGTCCTTTTTCTTCATTATCGAAAAGAATAAATGCAACTTTATCACTTTGAACTTGACTTGCTATACTCATTATGACTGCGACACCCGAAGTGTTGTCGTTTTTATTGTTTTTATTGGTAAAACAGCGGGTTGCCAAAAAAAACATACCAAAATATAGGGGCAGAAAGATAATTCCTGCATATCTATCGTCAATACTTGCAACGTGGCATATAGCGTAAGCAATAGCTAGCGAAATAAGAGCCATCAAAATAGGAAATATCATGTGATAAAGCATTGTAAGAACTGGGTTCCTTGGCATCATTAAGTTTGGGTAAAGCGCAGTAGCCGGCGTATCGTAATGGGCGGTAAAAAGCACCTTTGCTTTTTCAATATCACCAATTACTATATTGTTATGCTTGCCCTCTAAAACCTCTTTTTTTACTCTATCTTGACCCAAATTTTGACATACGTAGTCAAAAAAACGTGACTTTTGCTCATCTTTTTTTCGTATAGGGTGCAATTCGTTTATTTCATTTAAATAATCTTTCATTTTTTTACCTAACACTTTATAATGATTTTATTGTAAGAATTATACCATAATGCTTAAAAATACGCAACAAACCTTCACCTTTTTTGTTTATAAAATTTAGTCATATACTTGAATTTCAATAGATATAATGTTATAATGATGTGGTAAATAATACAAAACTTTTTAAGTGTAAACTTAGAGGTGAGATATGAAAGATTATAATTTACTAAAAACAAAAGATCCAGAGCTATATAACGCAGTACAAAACGAACTTAATAGACAAAGAGACAAGATTGAGCTTATTGCTTCTGAAAACTACGTTTCGGAAACGGTTATGGAGGCAAACGGTTCTATTTTAACGAATAAGTACGCAGAGGGCTACCCCGCAAAACGCTACTACGGCGGTTGCGAGCACGTTGACGTTGCAGAAAACTTAGCTATTGAAAGGGCAAAAAAGCTTTTTAACTGCAACTTTGCAAACGTTCAACCGCACTCTGGCGCTCAAGCCAACATGGCGGTTTTCTTTGCGCTACTTAACCCAGGCGATAAAGTTCTTTCTATGAATCTAGCTCACGGTGGACATTTAAGCCACGGCTCGCCTGTAAATATTTCAGGTAAGTATTGGGATATAATTCACTACGGAGTAAGCGAGAAAACTCAAACTATCGACTACGAAGAGGTAGAAAAACTTGCCCTCACACACAAACCAAAGCTAATTTTAGCAGGCGCATCTGCATATCCACGCTTTATCGATTTTGAAAAATTTTCTAAAATTGCAAAATTAGTGGGCGCTTACCTTATGGTAGATATGGCGCATATTGCTGGGCTTGTTGCAGGCGGAGTTCACCCCTCCCCCATTCCTTTTGCCGACGTTGTTACAACAACCACCCATAAAACCTTACGCGGACCGCGTGGTGGACTAATTCTTTGTAACGACGAGGAAATAGCAACAAAAATAAACAAAGCTATTTTCCCGGGTACTCAGGGTGGACCGCTTATGCACACCATACTTGCAAAAGCCGTATGCTTTGGCGAGGCTTTAACCCCTGATTTTGCAGAATATGCAAAGCAAGTAGTTAAAAATGCAAAAGCTTTTGCAGATGCACTTATAAACGAAGGATTTAAGCTAGTATCTGGCGGAACAGATAATCACTTAATGCTTATTGACCTTACCGGAATGAAGGTAAACACAGGCAAGGAAGCAGAGCATCTTTTAGATGAAGTCGGTATTACCGTTAATAAAAACGCAATCCCATTCGACACACAAAAGCCCTTTGTTACAAGCGGAATTCGCGTTGGAACACCACCCGTTACTACACGCGGTTTTAAGGAAGAAGATATGGTAGAAATTGCAGCTCTTATTTCACTTACTTTAAAGGATTTCGAAAAAAATAAAGAAGAAGTAAAAGCGCGCGTAAAAGCCCTTTGCGAAAAGCATCCTTTATATGAATAAATAATAAATTAAAAAAACAAAAAGTGCCGATATAAGTCGATTATCGGCACTTTTATTATTTTTAATTTTGGCTCTGTCACAACAAAGGGTTGATAAAAGAAGTTTTATATACTTCGTAATAGTTTGTTATTTGCAAATTTTTACAATTCCAACGTACGGCAAGTACGCTTCCTTGCAAAAATTTACAAATGCCGCCTCTTACTCGCATCTAAAA
>JAFQBR010000361.1 GCA_017399665.1 Clostridia bacterium
AAAAATTCATAAACTTTCGCCACTTGCGGCGGCAGCGCTTGGTAGAACAATGATTGCTTCCACATTTATGGGTTCTACTTTAAAAAGCGCAGATGATAGACTTTCTGTAACAATAAGCGGAGATGGTGTTGGTGGGCATATAGTGGTTTCTGGCGACAGTAAATTAAATATGCGTGGTTATATTGATAATCCCCAATGCGATTTACCTTTAAATGCAAAAGGTAAGTTGGACGTTGCCGGTTGTGTTGGTAAGGGCAGAATTACCGTAGTAAAAAGTATGGGGCTTAAAGAGCCGTATACGGGTAGCGCAGAAATTATTAGCGGTGAGATCGCAGAAGATTTTGCTTCATATTATACTTTTTCTGAACAACAGCCAACGGGAATGGCGCTTGGTGTAAAAATAGGTATAAATCTTGAATGTATAGGTGCAGGTGGCGTTATTTTTCAAACTTTGCCTGGCGCTAGCGATCAAGCGATAGATAAAGCGGAGAAGTTGCTATTAAGTTTAGGCGATATTTCTTCCGTTATGCAATTAGAGGGCGCTGAAGCTTTTGTAAAACGTGCTTTTACTGATTATAGCTACGAAACGTTTAAACCGCAATATAAATGTATTTGTTCTAAAGAGTATATAGATTCTATGCTTGTAACATTGGGTAGTGCTGAACTTTACGATACTGTTGAAAAGCAAGGAAAAATAGAGGTACATTGTCATTTCTGTAATAAAAATTATATTTATCATAAAGAAGACGTTGATCAATTAATTGTTGATGCAGTATCTAAAAAGGAGTAAGTATTGGATAAGATAGACGGGAACGTTATTTTGTTTAAAAAAGAGGAAAAAAATCTTCTCTCAATCGCAAACGATAAAATTGAGTGCGGTGATATTGAGGGAGCTCTTTCCGTCTACCTTGAAATAGAAAAATTAGGAAAATTTAATTTATCTCTTTATCGTGAAATTGCAAATCTTTATACTCAACTTGAAATGTACTCAGAGAGTATAACGTATTGGTTTAAGTATTTAAACTACGTATCTAAAAGGCATTATGCAGAGGCGTACAACGGTTTAGGTGGTAATTTTTATTTGGCTGGCGTTGCGGATTTAGCTGCTTATTATTTTAACCTTCAAATTAGTGATGACGGAGATGATGAATATCCCTTTGACGATTATATTTACGAATTGTTTTACCAGTCAAACGAAGGTGAAGAAAAAGTCCCTTTTAAAGTTATAGATACGCAAGCAGAGACAGATAAAGAGAGTATAAAAGAAGCAAAGAAGCTTTTTGAAAAAAAGCCTGAAACCGCCTATGATATACTTAATAATATTAAGAAAAACTCAGTTGAATACGAGAACGCCTGTATAACCTTGGCTGCTTTTTATATGGTTGATGGTAATTACGAAAAAGCAGTTGAAAAATATGGCGAAGTTTCTTCTTCAAGCGAAAACTACGATTATGCATTAAATAATTTATTTGGTGCGTACTTTTGTTTGAAAGACAATAAAAAAGTTGATGAGGTATTACTTTTATTACAAAAGCTTGACTGCGCAGAGTACGAGCAATTGGCAAAGTTTTTTCATTTAATACGTGCTGCGGGCGATAATGATTTAGCATATAACTATTCAATTTATATGCGCAAGCTTTTTTCTACACCAAATCTTTATTATTATAGTGGTGTAGCAAGCTATAACTGTTCTCGCTACGAAGAGGCAAGGGAATGGTTTTTACTTTATTATAAAGCAACTAATTGCTATTTTGCAAGATATGCAATTGAGGCCTGTTTAGCCAAAATGCAGTGCAAAAAAGGGTATCCAGAGCAGTTGTCTTACATGTTTTCTCTTCCAGAAATTAAATGTAAAGAGCTTGAAAAGATAGCTCCGGAATATTTTACAATGAGTAAGCGACAGCTTTCCAAAAAGGCAAATGAAATTTATGATTTTGCAGAAGCAACCTTGTCTACAAATAAAACTGAGTTGCAAATAATAGCTTGTCAGCTTATTTCATTCATTGGTGGGGTAAAAGCAGTAAAATATTTAAAAAATCTGTTACTTAATCCAATTTTACAAGACATTGTTAAAGTAACAATAGTCAGTTTGCTTGTCGAAATGGGAAATTCAGGGTTGACCGGAATGGTTTATGGCAACGTTTTTTCAAGAGTCCCATTTGAAAAAGTTGAGTTCACGGAAGACCAATCAGATGTTTTTTTAACTGCCTACGCTATTGCATTCGGTAGGCTTTCTCCCTATGATGAAGAAGAATTATACAAACTTAAAATATCTGCTTACAATATATATTATACTTTAATTGGTAACGGTAACATTAAAAAAGTTAACGACGTAATCGCGCTTGCATCCTATATTACAATAAATGCTGGGATGAAAATTAGGCTTACGGCAGAAGAACTTATCGAATACGTGGGTTCTACCGTTGAAGATGTAAATAAAATAATAAAGCTTACAAAAAGTGAATAAGGAGTTCTTATGAAAATCAAAGTTGTTGATATTGATAATATTTTTGATGATTTTTTAGTAAAATTTATAAATGAAAACAGAGGTAAATTCAATGAAAAGGAATGGGAAGAAAAAATCCCCGTGCTTTATCTTGATTTTGGCAGTACAAAACTTGATGAGCTTGGTGGTGTAGCCCCAGAGGATTATTATTCAGGCGCTAGCGGTAAAGAGCTTGCAGAGCTTCTT
The DNA here is from genome assembly GCA_017399665.1 of Clostridia bacterium. The sequence goes on from JAFQBR010000361.1 coordinate 2,693, forward strand.
AAGGCGCACGTTGATGAAAACGTTCCCGTTTCAGATTTTTTGTGTGAAGCATTAATTGCAAGTGATTGCGAAAAGTATATAGTTGATTATATTGATAACAAACATCCAGAAGAGCTTGTATTTTATTGCGTTAATATTTTAAACGATAAAAGATGCTCAGATGCATTTGAACGGTATTTTGATATGCTTTTAGATGAGCAAACAAGCGAGGATTTAAAAGAATTACTTGCCGAAGCTCTTGCGACAATCCCAGAAAAAGCAAAAGAAATGGCGCTTGAAAGATACGAAAAAGCGGGCAGTAGCGCAATCTATTTCCTAGAAATCTTTGCTCTTTGCAAACATGATGATAGAATTTTAAAGATTTTAGTAACCGAGCTTAAAAATCACTTAAACGATATACCTTTATATCTTACTTACGTTACAAGATACGGTGATGAAAAGGCTTTACCTACTTTATTAGAGGTTATAGCTATGCCAACGATAAATTACGTTGACTTTAGGGAATTAAAATTTGCTATTGAGTTGTTTGGCGGAGAATATAAGGAAAAACGCGATTTTTCTAACG
>JAFQBR010000362.1 GCA_017399665.1 Clostridia bacterium
CAAGAATTGTAAAAGTTAAAAAAGATAGGCAAGGATAAAATTTGTTTTATCCCTGCCTTTTTGCTACTTGGTAATCAAAATAGCGGATTTTTTTATTGTAAATAAAGTTTAGATGCAAGTTAGTGGCACGATAAGGAGCATTTATGAAGGGGCGCGCAACTATCGTACGTAACTGAGCCAAAACGTAAATTTTTATGCCAATAACGTAGTGGGAACTAATATATTGTAAATAAGCTTTAGATGCGAGTGTGTCAAACTCGGCGTTTTGTTTTTAACCGCAGGGAGCGCAACTATCCGTACGCAGGAATGTGGGTAAAAACAAAAGAACAAAGTATTGCGTAGCAGATAAAGTTTATTGTAAATAAGTTTTAGATGCAAGTTAGTGGCTTAAAAATGCGGATTTGGCGAAAGGCGCGTACTTTTGCGTACGTAACTGAGCCAAAACGTAAATTTTTATGACAATAACGTAGCATATAAAGCTTATTTTGCTTGTTTTTCTGCCTCTTCCTTCTCCAACACAGTATATGCAATTTTACCAACAAGCGTTTTGGGAAGCTCTTTTCTTACTTCTATTTCGTAAGGCATAGCGTATTTTGCAATATTTTTACGGCAATGTTCCATAATAGATGCCTTAACCTCTTCGCTTTCTTCTATGCCAGCTTTAAGCACAACGAATGCTTTAATCTTTTGCATCTTGTAATCATCTTTAACGCCGATAACACAGCTCATTTCAACCATATCGTGCCCGTCAATTATGTTTTCTAATTGAGAGGGATAAACGTTGTAACCGCTTGTGATAATCATACGTTTAATACGTTGTTTAAAGTAGATAAAGCCCTCTTCATCCATAAAGCCAAGGTCGCCTGTATGTAACCAAATATTGCCGTCTTCGTGAGTGCGAAGTGTTTGAGCTGTTTCTTCAGGCATATTTAAGTAGCCTTGCATTACAGAAGGCCCACGCAAGCAAACTTCGCCATCTTGACCAAAGGGTACGGGATTGTTTGTTCCAGGCTCGCAAATCATATAGTAAGTATCGGGATAAGGAATACCGATAGAGCCTTCTTTTTCTTTGTTAACAGGTGTTAAACAGCTTGCAGTAACACATTCGGTTGTGCCGTAACCTTCGCGCACGCGAACTGAACAGTTGTGGTCTGCAAGGAATTTATCAAATTTCTTTTTAAGCTCGATAGATAAACTATCACCGCCAGAGAATACACCCTTTAAACAGCTTAAATCAACACCGTCTAAATATGGGTTTCTTGTTAATGCTTCGTATAAAGTGGGAACGCCTGCAATAAAGTTTGGTCTGTTCTTTTTAATAAGCTCTGCATAAGATTTTACGTTGAACCTAGGAACAAGTATAGAAACACCGCCAGCTACCATCATTGTATGGATACAAACGCCAAGACCAAAGCCGTGGAAAACAGGCATTGCTGCAAGCATTTTGCTACCGCGTACGGGATAGTTTGCCATTTCTGCGGTTTGATAAGCTAGCGCGTTAAAGTTAAGGTTAGATAAAATTATACCCTTGGTAACGCCCGTAGTTCCGCCGGAGAATAAAATAACCGCGGGGTCTTCCGCCTTTTTGTTAGCGGGTTTAAGGGTTGCGTTTTTGCCGTTCTTAATAAAGTCTTGCCAGCGAATATTTTTACCGCCCGTTTTAACCGCTTTGTGTTCTTTTTTCTTGATAAACGCGCTATAGATGCACTTTTTAAGGGGTGCAAGTTCGTCGTCTACCCCGCCAACAACTAATTTTTCAACCGAAGTTTGCGA
>JAFQBR010000363.1 GCA_017399665.1 Clostridia bacterium
ACACCCATATTGATAAGTCCGCCTGATGCGCTTTCGTTTTTAGCAGCGCCTTCTAAAACGTCAAATCTGCGCTCTTCTTGATATGTATAACCTTCAATTTCACGAGCCATTGCTCTTGCTTGGCTAGCTCTTTGAACTTTATACGCTTCTAGGTCGGCTTCACTATAGCCTCTGTACATTTCAGCCTTAACCTTTCTTAATTCTTCAAGGTCTTCGTCCGTTGCTGAAATTGAAGACACTGCAAAGTGTGTAACCTGAATACCAAGGTCTTCAATTTTTAAGTTAAGTTTATCTCTGATAGCGTCAGAAATTTCTGAAAGCTTCGTTGTGATTTCTAAAATGCTTAACTTCTTTTCTAAAATAGTGGTAGCAATGGTTTCTTTAATAGAAGCCATCATCATACCCTTAATAGCCTTTCTTACAGTATCAACGGTGTATTCCTTTAAAAGTCCAGAAACTTTAACTAGGAACTTGCGTGAATCAACGATTTTAATACCCGTTTGTCCGTTTGCGCGTACTCTTATATAAAGGTGGTAAATGGGATCATCCATACCAATTGGGGAATCAGTACCCCAAACAATATCAAGTACGTTAACCTTGTTGATAAAGTACACTTCACATGGGAAGGGTGTTTTATCGTTAAATATCGCACCAAACAGTCTTTTTAAAACGGGAATATTTTCCGTTTTAAGCGAGTGTCTGCCAGGTCCAAAAAGGTCAAGCGCTTGACCATTCTTATAAAGAATAGCCTCTTGAGATTCGCCAACGATTAATTGTGACTGAGTGTTAATATCTTCGCACTCATATTTCCATATAAGGGTGTTATTGTCACCGTTATACTTAATTACGTCTGCAATTTCCATATTTTCTCCTTCTTAAAGTCTGCTTTTTTAATTTGCGTAAAGCACAAAAATAGGCTATAGAGCAAAATAAAGTTAAAAGCACGAAAAAATTTTTACTTGCCTATATATAAATATATAGTCAATTATAACACTTAATACATAAATTTACAACCTTTTTTCGACTTGTTATTCAAAAAAAACTCATATTTTTGCTTTTTTTAGTGTTTTTTTACAAAAAATATAAATTTTTGCAAAAAATAAATAGATTAAAACTAGAGAGCTTTTTTATTTGTATGAAATAGATATTTCTTTTAACGCAAAGCACTATCTTCTTGTTGATTTCTAAAAATAAAAATGTAAAATATGTCGATAATCGACCTATTGCCCTACTTTTTACAAATATTTATATCTAACAACAAATAAAAAACGGCTTACTTAAAAAAGTAAACCGCTATAATTTGATTTAAACAACAAAGCTTTTTAGTGGTTTTATTCAGCAAAAAAAACTTTATTAGTCCTGCCCTTCTAGTAATGCTAATATTTCATCTGCATTAGTATCTGGCTTTACTTTAGGCATAATCGCTTTTATATATCCTTGTTCGTCAATTAAAAAGGTTGTTCTTACAACACCCATACTAACCTTGCCGTAAAGCTTTTTTTCTTGCCAAACGCCATAAGCTTTAATTGCTGAAAGCTCTGTATCGGAAAGTAAAACAAAGGGCAAATTATATTTACTTGCAAAGTTTAAATGCGAATTAACACTATCTTTACTAACACCTATAACAACAGCGTTTTTGTTTTCTATTTGACTGTTTTTAAGCGCAAAAGCGCATGCTTGCCTTGTACAACCGGGCGTATTGTCCTTAGGGTAAAAATACAGAACTACCCTTTTACCTATAAAATCAGATAAAGAAATATTGTTTCCATTTTTATCTGGTAAAGTAAATTGCGGTGCTTTCATTCCAACTTCTAACATTATTTTTATCTCCATTTTGACTATTTTTGTTAAAAATATTGACCTACGTATTACATTTTTTTGTTAAATAGAGCCTGTATCAAAAAAGACACAGGCTCTAAATGTTTTAATTTAGTTTAACCCAAAATTACTTTCTGGGGTTTCTGATATTAGCTTGTGCAGCAGCAAGTCTTGCAATGGGAACTCTGAAGGGTGAGCAAGAAACGTAAGTTAAACCTGCAGCGTGGCAGAATTCAACTGAAGAAGGATCGCCACCGTGTTCACCACAAATACCAAAGTGCATTTCAGGACGAACTTGTTTACCAAGCTTAACTGACATAGAAATAAGTTGACCAACGCCGTCACGGTCTAGTTTTACGAACGGATCGAATTCGTAAATCTTCTTATCGTAGTAAGCGTCTAAGAACTTACCTGCGTCATCACGTGAGAAACCGAATGTCATTTGAGTTAAGTCGTTTGTACCAAAGCAGAAGAATTCAGCTTCTTCAGCAATTCTATCAGCCATAAGCGCTGCTCTGGGGATTTCGATCATAGTACCAACTTCATACTTAAGGTCAGAACCTGCGTTTGCAATTTCTTCGTTAGCAACAGCAACTACGATATCCTTAACGAACTTAAGTTCTTTAATTTCTCCAACAAGAGGAATCATAATTTCAGGAACGATATTCCATTCAGGATGAGCATTCTTAACGTTGATAGCTGCGCGAATAACCGCTCTTGTTTGCATCTTAGCAATTTCAGGATAAGTTACTGTTAAACGGCAACCACGGTGACCCATCATTGGGTTGAATTCGTGAAGTGAAGAAATGATTTCTTTAATTCTTGCAACGCTCTTGTTTTGAGTTTTTGCTAAAAGTTCAATGTCAGCCTCTTCTGTGGGAACGAATTCGTGTAGAGGAGGATCAAGGAAACGAATTGTTACAGGGCGACCTTCTAAAGCTTCGTATAACTTTTCAAAATCGCCTTGTTGCATGGGAAGAATTTTAGCAAGAGCTGCTTCTCTTTCTTCAACTGTATCTGAACAAATCATTTCACGGATAGCAGCAATTCTTTCGCCTTCAAAGAACATATGCTCTGTTCTGCAAAGACCAATACCTTCTGCGCCAAGTTCGCGTGCGCGGATTGCATCTGCAGGGGTATCTGCGTTTGTTCTAACGCCAAGTGCTCTATATTTATCAGCAAGCGCCATAATTCTACCGAATTCGTTAGCGATTGTTGCAGGTACTGTGGGAATTAAACCGTCGTAAATGCAACCGGTTGAACCGTCGATAGAAATTGTGTCGCCTTCGTGGTAGGTCTTACCAGCAAGTGTGAATACTTTATTTTCTTCGTCCATAGCAATAGCATCACAACCAGATACACAACAAGTACCCATACCTCTTGCAACAACCGCTGCGTGAGAAGTCATACCGCCACGTACTGTTAGAATACCTTGAGCTGCCTTCATACCTTCGATATCTTCAGGTGAAGTTTCTAAACGAACTAAAACAACCTTCTTACCAGCTTCGTTCCAAGCCTTAGCATCTTCTGCTGTGAATACAATTTGACCTGCAGCAGCTCCGGGAGATGCAGCAAGAGCTCTTGCAACGGGCGCAGTTTGCTTAATAGCCTTAGCGTCGAATTGGGGGTGAAGAAGTGTATCTAAGTTTCTGGGGTCGATCATAAGAACAGCTTCCTGTTCAGAAATCATACCTTCGTCAACTAAATCGCAAGCGATCTTAAGAGCTGCTTGAGCAGTTCTCTTACCGTTACGTGTTTGAAGCATGTAAAGCTTCTTATCTTCAATGGTAAATTCCATATCTTGCATATCTCTGTAGTGGTTTTCTAAGATGTTGCAGATATCTTGGAATTGCTTGAATACTTCAGGCATAACCTTTTCCATTTCAGCAATTTTTTGGGGAGTTCTAACGCCGGCAACAACGTCTTCGCCTTGTGCGTTCATAAGGAATTCACCCATAAGCTTCTTTTCACCGGTTGCAGGATCACGTGTGAAAGCAACACCTGTACCAGATGTTTCACCCATGTTACCAAACACCATCATTTGAACGTTAACTGCTGTTCCCAATGAATAAGGAATGTCGTGATCCATACGATAAATGTTAGCACGAGGGTTATCCCATGAACGGAATACGGCTTTAACAGCTTCAAATAATTGTTCTTTAGGGTCACTTGGGAAATCTTTACCAAGTTGATTTTTGTATTCAG
>JAFQBR010000364.1 GCA_017399665.1 Clostridia bacterium
AATCCGTTTTTCCCTTGTAAATTGCAATACCCAGTACTGTAAACAGAACTGCAACCAAAAACATAATAATAGAATATAACAACAAATAAACACCCCTTTAAATTCTTATTTATCAGTGATTTTATTGTAGCACACTTTCACAAATAAGTCAAGGCGAATCCTTGTATATCATCAATTCCAAAGGAATTGCATATCACCAACACGTAGTGTTGTATCTCATCAAGTAGCAGAGAAATGCACGCTGATGCGTGATGATATACAGTTCCAAAGGAGCTGATGATATACGCCGCACTCAGTGCGTCAATGATATACCAAGTCTGCGACTTGGATAAAAAAAGTCGTATCCTATTGATACGACTTTTTTGGCGGAGGTGAAGGGATTCGAACCCCTGTGGGCTGTTAACCCAAACGGTTTTCAAGACCGCCTCGTTATGACCGCTTCGATACACCTCCGTATTATGAACTTCAAAAGAAAATATAGCCCTTTCAAAGTTTGCTTAATGATTATACATTAATAAAAATAAAAAATCAAGCATTTTTAAGGTGTTTTGCGTGAATTTTTGTTAAATTGTTTTACTTTTTTACCTTAATTGTGATAGAATTAAATCATGAAAGAAAATATAACGGTAAACAATTCAATAAAAAGTAATAAAAGTGATATATTCGGGCAAATAAAAGGCTTTTTTGTCAAATATCCCAAATGTGTGCCCGTTGCGCTTTACGGTGGCATGGCACTGTTTATTTTGACATTTTTTACAATAGCGCTTGCAATGTATGGAGTTTATCCCTTTGGGGACGCAATGATTTCAAGCTACGATATGTCTGCTCAAATAGCGCCTTTTATAGAGCACTTTTTTGACGTAATAGAGGGCAAAACCTCGCTTTTTTACAGCTATGCAATAGCAGGTGGGGCGGACGTTTTTGGTACTCTTGCGTACTGCTGTGTAAGTCCGTTTACCTTTATATTTTTATTGTTCGGCAAGGGAAATGCCTATTACGGCACAGCTATTGTTTTGCCCTTAAAAATTGTTTGCGTTGGGTGCGCGGCTCTTTACTATATAAGAAAGCGTTTTCCCGAAATTCACCCCGTAATGCAGTTTGTTTTGGCGCTTTCTTACGCTTTTAGCGGTTATTTATACGTAGCCAACACCTATATAAATTGGGTAGATTTAATGATTTATCTGCCATTTGTAGCGCTTGGCTTTTACAGAATAAAAACTCAAAACAAAAAAACAACTTTTATCGTGGCGCTTGCGCTTATGATATATACCTGTTTTTCAATTTCCTGTTTTTCACTGCTTTTAATCTTCCCGGTAATTGTTTTATACTGTTTATTTGTAGAAGACAAACAAAACGGCAAGAAATTATTGGCTAACACGATTTGGGCGTTAGCGCTTGCAATTATCGTATCACTGCCAATATTATTGCCCGCTCTTAGAGCATTTTTGGTTTCTGGCAGAAAGACGGATTTATTTGAAAATATTAATGCAAAATATTCTGAAGAAGCACTTTATAAAAAGGCATCTTATATTTTTACCGATTCAATTTGTCTATTTTTTACTCTTGTATATTTTGTAAAATATGGCTTTAAACAGGGGATAAATAAGTTCTTGCTCTTTAGCGGGATAATTATATTTATACCTGTTGTTATTGACGAAAGCATGAATTTATTGAACTTCGGTTCATATATGAGTTATTCGTTAAGATTTGGCTTTTTAAACGGCTTCTATTTATTCTTTATTGCATGCTTGCTGTTTAGCGAAAGTACAAAAGAACAAGGGGTTTCAGTTGTAAAATTAGTGTCGGAAAAGACAAAGGCCTTATTTGGAGCGCTAATGGCTTGTCTTGTTTTTGTATTTACTGCAGGGCTAATAATCTTTTACGAAATACTAAAAACAGATAAATTTACCGGCTCTTTTGGTGGGCGATTTGCACACTCTTTGGGCGGGCTTGAAGTAACGGCAATAATTTTTGCATTTATTGCGTTAATCGTGCTATTGGCCCTCTTTTTATACGAAAACAGGAAAATTAACTCCCGTATTTTGGCAGGAGTTTTACTTGCTTTAACGTGCGCGCAGTCAGTCTTTTACGGCTTTTACTTGGTAAGCGGTAACTACGGAACAACCACTAGGTATGACCGCATGAAAAACCTTACTGATTACGTCCAAGAAATTGAAGATGATGAGCAGGTAAGGATTAAAATGTGTGGCGATTATTTAACCTCCTGCATGCCACTTGTATTGCATACCCATTCTTATTCTGTTTTCTCTTCTGTAATAGACAACACAAACTTTGTTGCTCCTTCCATTTTAGGGTTTAACGGTAACGGCAAAAATCAAATAAGAAGCTACGGCGGAAGACTTATCGGCGATGCTATACTTGGCAATAAATATTTGATTTATGAGTATAATTCTGAAAGCAATTATTTTCATCCCACAAGTTATTCAAAGTTTTACAAAAAAGAGACGGAGCATAAAGCTCTTGTGGATGAAAACGGCATACCGTTAGATTTTGGGGACTACGAGCTATACGTTAATAAATACGCTTTACCGCATGCCTTTGCGGTTAAGCCGCAGGATTCTTTATACGAAAACGAATTTGCAGCAGGGTATGATGAGCTTGTTACGATGCTTAGTAAGGGAGCAAGTGGTGCATTGCCCCTTACCTATACGGTAACCGAAGAAAATGGTGTATTTAAAGTTGAGGTAAAACGTAATCAGCCGGGCGATTATTATTTAGCGGTTGAGCTTGATGATATGGATCAAATCGTTTATTCAAAAAACGCTTTTGACGCGGGCAAAGAATATACAATGGATGATACTAACACCGTATTTTTGATACACAGCAATTATTCAAGCGGTTATTCTTACTTATATTTAAAGTCGAAAGGTGAAGCTCTTACAAAGGATCAGGTTGAAAAGGCGTGTACTCCTTTTGTAATTCCAGACCAAGCAATCGAACTTATTTACAATCAAGCAACGGCTCAAAAGGTAGAATTCTCCACACAGCCAAACAAGATAACGGCAAAGTTAAATGCTGAAGAAGGGGAATATCTTTTTGTTAACTACGTTGCGCTTGTAGGTCATACTGCGTACGTTAACGGCAAAAAGGTGGAAATGAAGCAAAACGCTTTAAACTTTATACTTGTACCTCTTGAAAAAGGTGAAAACCATGTTGAAATCGTTTACAAATCACCGTATATTAAGTTGATTTTAATAGGGTTAGCTGTTGCCATTGCTATGGTTGGCGTTTATCTTTTAATTAAATTTAAGTTTTCAAAACTATTTGGTAAAACGCAAAATATACTCTTCTATCTAGGGTTAGCGTTGGCTGCTGGATTATGCTTATTCTATATCGTAATGCCAACTGGTGTTTGCTTGTTTAAAAACTTTAAACTGCTTGTTAATACGGTTATTGGTTTTTTAAAATGAGTTATTACAAATTTAAATATTAAATTTACAATTAAAAGGCTTGCAATCGCAGGCCTTTTTATGTATAATGAAAATAATAAAAATTACGAGTGTCCGCCAAGAATTTTTTTGGTGGCGAGAGCAGGGGAAGGCGGTTAGAATCCGTCGCAACAGTCATTACCGTGTGCTAAAAAGCGAGTCGGGTAACCTGCCGTAATTTTACGCCGTCACTTTTTTGGGCAAGGAAGAAAGTTGCGGTTAATTGCGCTATAGGCGCACTTTTTGCTTGCCAAATGTTGGCAAGCTATTTTTTTTAGGAGGTAAAAAAATGAAAAAACTCACTTCACTTTTTCTTGCTTGTGCATTAATGCTTTCACTTGTTTTTATTGGGTGTGACAACACCGTTCCTGCAAAAAAAGGCGATATGGTTGTTATAGCGGTAACAGGCGAAGTTGCAGAAGGAACAACACTTTTGGATTACATGCAGTCTATAAATGGCGGTGAAATCTTAAAGTCATACGTTATTGAAAACGGAATGGTTACCTGCATTAATGGAATGAAGGCAAGCGGAAGTATTTATTGGTTTCTATTTACGGATGACGTGGAAAATTCAAACAGCGACTGGGGTAGTGTTACGGTTGAAGGAATAACCTATAATTCTGCAAGTTTAGGGGCGGAACTTTTGATTGTAAAAAGTGGTTGTACATATATTTGGCAAGCACAATAATTTTAATCAAAAAAAGTTAATAATCGACTTATAGGCGGGCTTTTTTATGAAAACTGCAAGAAATATTGCAATATGTGGGGCTTTTTGCGCGCTACTAATTGCAATTCAATATGCGCTTAGCGCGGTTAAGGGAATAGAACTTGTAACGGTGTTTTTCTTTACTTTTTGCTTTTGCTTTGGCGGGGTTTACGGATGTGCCGTTGCGGTTTGCTATACGCTAATTCGAACTTTTTTATTTGGCTTTTTCCCCAACGTCTTTTTGCTATATATCATTTATTATCCAATTTTCGCTCTTGCCAGCGGTCTAGTTGGAAGATTACTTAAAAAAAGTTCGCCTAAAGGTCAGCTTTTAGGTTCAATAGTCGCAGTTGCGTTTCTGGTAATTTTATTCTCTGCTATCGATTGTTTAATTACACCAATCGTTTACACCTATACAAAGGGCGCTTGGATGGCGTACGTTGTGCAAGCTTTGCCTGTGTGTGCTATTCAATGTGGATGCGCGATTATCACAACGGCACTATTATTCTTTCCGCTCACAAGGACTTTTTCTCGTCTTATTGGCGCTGGAGGAAGAAATTAAATAGCTTTGATATGTGATTTGTTTAAATTTACTTGATAAAAAACAATAAAATATAGCCACTTTTTAACCACTGACAGCGTTGAGTATATATATTATATATAAAAGTGTAAATTTTTTTATAAATGTGCTAAAAAGGGCGTAAAAAAACTTGACAAGCAATTTCATATAGTGTAAAATGTATTAGCATCCCGAACCGCGGGGTGTTAATTTTATGTTAAGTAAGTTTTTGGTTTTTCCAAAAAACTAACAGGAAGGTACAAAATGGCTAAAGCAAAAGGCGCAAGAACGAAAATCACACTCGCGTGCACAGAATGCAAACAACGCAATTACGACGTTTACAAAAACAAGAAAAACACTCCTGACAGATTGGAGTTAAGTAAGTATTGCCCATTCTGCAAAAAGCACACTGCACATAAGGAAACAAAATAATTTTTTGTTGATGCCTACCATGCCGATTTTCGGCTGGTAGCAATTCCGCGTGCAAAATCCCAAATTAAGAGGTTTATAATGAGCGAAGTTAAAAAAGTTGAAAATAAAAACAAAAAGCCCAGCAAAGTTGGCGCATTTTTTAAACGTATTGGAAGAAAGTTTAAAGAAACTTTTTCTGAACTTAAAAAAGTTACATGGCCTGATTTTGCAAAGGTTGTTAAACAAACAGGCGTTGTTATAGGTGTAGTTTTAGCATTCTTAGTAGTGCTTACTGCATTTGACTACGGCATTCAAGCCCTAATCAGACTTATCAACAAATAATTTTAGGGTAGGGTTGACTGATGCAAGAAAACAATACCGCAAAATGGTACGTAATCCATACTTATTCCGGCTATGAAGCAATGGTAAAATCAAGCTTGGAAAAGTTGATTGAAAACAACAATTTGTCTGATACTATTCTTGATATTAAAATTCCTATGGAACAGACTATCGAAGAAAAGAACGGCAAAAAGAAAGTTGTTTTAAGAAAGCTTATTCCTTGCTACGTTTTTATCAAAATGATATTCAATAACGATTTATGGTACGTAATTACCAACATTAAAGGCGTAACAGGTTTTGTTGGTCCTCAGGGTAGACTTCTTCCTTTGACAGAAGATGAAGTTAAACGTATGGGACTTGAAACTAAGGTAGAAATTGAAAATATCAATTTTGCCGTTGGCGATAACGTAAAAATCGTATCTGGACCATTGGAATCATTTGTGGGTGTTATTAACTCGCTCAATTTTGCAAGCCAAAAAGCTAACGTTAAAGTTGATATGTTTGGTCGCGATACCGACGTAGAGCTTGACTTTGTTCAAATTCAAAGAATAGACGTTTAGTGCTTGCGTACTTGCGTAAGGCTTTTGCTTGCGCGAGTATATATATAAAAATAATGTCGCGCGCGTAAAGAGCGCGAACTAAAATTACTTTTAACCGCTAAATGCGGAATAAGTGGGAGGGGCGTCAAAACCACAACAGGCGATCCCGTTATTACCACTATAAATGGAGGAAATATTATGGCTAAAAAAGTTACAGCAGTTGTAAAATTGCAATTACCCGCAGGCAAAGCAACTCCAGGGCCCCCTGTTGGTTCAACTCTTGGTCCTTACGGTATTAACATTCCCGGATTCACCAAAGAATTCAATGCTAAAACAACTGCACAAGCAGGACTGATTATTCCTTGCGTAATCACTATCTACCAAGATCGTTCATTCACGTTCATCTTAAAAACACCTCCCGCACCTGTTCTAATTAAGAAAGCATGCGGTATTGAAAGTGCAAGTGGCGTTCCCAACAAACAAAAAGTTGCTAAGCTTACAAAAGCACAGGTAGAAGAAATTGCGAAGATCAAAATGGTTGATACAAATGCCGCATCACTTGAGGCTTGTATGTCTATGATCAAAGGTACTGCTCGTTCAATGGGCATTACAGTAGAAGAGTAATAAAAACCCCTCTATAGGTCGATTAATAAGACATAAGAGGTTCTAAGTGACCGCAAAATCTCATCTCGCGGTTGCATTTGGTGGGAGAGCGCACGAAACGCTCGTTTGACCACAAGGAGGTTCTATAAATTATGAAATTAGGTAAAAGATATTCAGAATGCTTGAAAGCATACGACAAGACAAAAGTTTACGAAGTTGGCGAAGCAATTGACGTTGTTTTAAACACTTCTAAGGCTAAATTTGACGAAACAGTTGAATTCCACGTTCGTTTAGGTGTTGACCCAAAACAAGCTGACCAACAAGTTCGTGGCGTTATCGTATTACCCAACGGTACAGGTAAAACAGTTAAAGTTTTAGTTATCGCTAAGGGTGAAAAGGCAGACGCTGCTCAAGCAGCTGGTGCTGACTACGTAGGCGCTGAAGAAATGGTTATGAAGATTCAAAAAGAAAACTGGTTCGATTTCGACACAGTTATCACAACTCCTGATATGATGGGTGTTGTTGGTAGAATCGGTAAACTACTTGGTCCTAAAGGCTTAATGCCTAACCCCAAGTCTGGTACAGTTACTCTTGACGTAGCTAAGGCTGTTAAGGACGTTAAAGCTGGTAAAGTTGAATACAGACTAGACAAAACTGCAGTTATTCACTGTGTAATCGGTAAGAAGAGCTTCGGTAAAGAAAAACTTCTTGAAAACTACAATGCATTACTTGATGCAATTGTTAAAGCTAAACCCGCTGCAGCAAAGGGTGTTTACATTAAGAGCATCTCTTTAGCATCAACAATGGGTCCTGGTGTTAAGGTTAGCACAAAGCTTAACTAATACTAATTAAAAACTTTTAAAAACCGCCTTAAAAACGGTTGACAAAGTTTTTTACAGATGTTACAATATCACAGTAAAAATTAATAGCCGAAGAAAGCCGGTTTTAATTACTTGAAAAAGTAAACCTGCCGAGGTAGCATTTATATAATAAGGTATTAGTACCCTTATGCTATTTTGGTATGGCATAAGGGTTTTCTTTTGCTTAGAAATAAACGGAGGTAATAAAATTGTCAGCAAATATTGAATCAAAAAAGCAAATTGTTGAAGAAATCAAGGCAAAGATTCAGGCAAGCAAGTCAGTTATCTTGATTGACTACAAAGGCTTAACAGTTGCCGAAGATACAGAATTCCGCTGCAATATGAGAAAGTCGAATACTGAATACAAGGTATTAAAGAACACCTTACTCAGAAGAGCATTCAACGAACTCAACGTTACCGACTTTGACGCAGATCTTAACGGTGCAACTTCTGTTGCATTCGGCGTTGACGAAACCAGCGCTGCAAAGGTTGCTTTTGATATGTGCAAGAGCACCAACGATAAGATTTCTGTTAAGAGTGGTTACGTAGATGGCGCTTACGTTGACGCTAAGGGTGTAAAAGCACTTGCTTCTATTCCTTCAAGAGACGTTCTCTATGCAAAACTTGCTGGTGCTATGAACAGCATTATCGGTGGCTTAGCTATCGCTCTTAAAGCAGTCGCAGATAAAAATGAGCAAAACGCTTAATTAAAAACAAAAAATAAAGAGCAAAAAAAATATAAAAAAAGAGAGGATATTAAAAATGGCTGATATCGCAAAATTTATTGAAGAAATTAAAAGTATGACCGTTGTTGAACTCAACGAATTAGTAAAAGCAATCGAAACTGAATTTGGTGTAAGCGCTGCTGCTGTAGCTGTTGCTGGTCCTGCAGCTGCTGCTGATGCTCCTGCTGTTGAAGAAAAGACTGAATTCAACGTAGTATTAAAAGATTTCGGTGCTAACAAAATCGCTGTTATCAAAGTTGTTCGTGAACTTACAGGTCTTGGTCTTGTTGAAGCTAAGGGTCTTGTTGAAAAACTTGGCACAATCAAAGAAGCTGTTGCTAAAGACGAAGCTACAAAGATGATCGAAAAACTTAAAGAAGCTGGCGCTACCGCTGTTGCTGAATAATTTTATTAAAAAAATAATTCCCAAGGCATTAAGCTTTGGGAATTTTTTTGCGTCAAAATTTTGTTAAGTTTGCAAATGGTAATAAAAGGTATAAAAAAAGAGTTGCTTTTTTAAGCAACTCTTAATTTTTTTTAATTATTTTTCAACTTTAAAGAAAGAAATTATGGTTTCCATTGAGCCAGCTTTTTGCGTAAAGGTTGCTTTTCCGTCTTCGTAAACAAGGGTGAAAGAAGTGTCGTCTTCTGTATCTTTAAGAATAACGGTGTTCTTTTCTTCCCCTTCTTCCCACGTGAAGTTTTGAACTTGATTAGGTGCTAAAACAGATGTAAGCGTAGCTGTACCGTCTTTGTTGATAATTAAAACGTAAGCATCAGCGTTAAGTGTAAAACCATTATAATTTTCGCCAGATTTTATAGTTCTTGTGATTGCGCTTGATTTAATAGTTAGACTTTCAAAATGGAATTCGCCAACGTAAGCCTTGGTACAGGCCGTAAGCGAGAACATGGTGAATAGAACTAAAATTGTAGCAGTTAGTGATGTTAAAAGTTTTTTCATAATTAGACCTCCAAGGTTTTTTAGTACAGTTATTATATACTAAAACAATGACTTTTGTCAATAAAGATTATTAAAAAAAACAAGTTTTTTTATTTAGCGTTTTACGTCAGTTTTTTTATCGGGCATATAGCCTGAAAGATTCATTCTTTCTGGGTGGGTCACCGCGCCAATTATTCGCTCTTTTGCAAATGGAATATCATCTTGCACTTTTCTAATTAAATCCTTAACGTACTCACGTTGAGTATGCTTATCAGCTGGGCAAGGGTTTTTAAGAATAGGCTTATCCTTCATAAACGCAGATATATTCTTTTCTGCTGTGTAAATAAGTGGGCGAATTACCGTAACGCCTGTTCTAGACATTAAGCTTACGGGCTGAAAGCAAGAAAGTCTACCTTCATAAATTAAAGAAAGCATAAAAGTTTCGGCTAAATCATCTGCATGGTGACCAAGCGCCAACTTATTACAGCCTTCTCTTATAGCAACCGTATTAAGAGCCCCCCTTCTTAGCTTTGAGCAAAGCGAGCAGGGGCTTGTTTCTTTTCTAATGTCAAAAAGAATTTCAGCAATTTGAGTGTGCTCAACAAAAAAAGGAATTCCCACTTGTTCACATTCTTTTCTTAGCCCTTCAATCTTGCTTTGGTCGGTATCCTTAAAGCCCATGTCGATAGTGATGGCAATTACGTCAAACTTTTTATCGTAAAAACGGCGTAGGGCAGAAAAAAGATATATTAAAAGTAAGCTATCTTTACCGCCAGAAAGCCCAATTGCTATCTTATCGCCATCTTCAATCATGGAATATTCTTCAATTGCGCGTCTAAATGGCGATAAAAGTTGTTGTAATGTCATAAATTGCTTAAAACTCCTTTTATTTTAGTGAGAAATATGATATAATATATATGTAAATTTTATTTTGGGTTAATATGCGAACTTAGCATAACACATATTTAAATCAACATATATATTATATATGTTATTTTGTTAAAAAACAAATAAAAGAGGGCTTATGGCAGATAAATTAGTAGAAATTTTACAAAGAATAACTACAAACGGCAATCTTATTGCGTTGCTTTTATCTGCTGTTCCGCTTATCGAGCTTAAAGGAGCAATCCCCATTGCCTTAAAGGCTGGACTTTCCGTTTGGCAGGCAGGGTTAGTTGCCTACATTGGCTCAACTCTTGTAACAATTCCGCTATTCTTTTTACTTGTTCCCATTTTTAATTTGCTTAAAAAAATCCCATTTATTAAAAAGCTCGTTTTAAAAATAGAGGGTGTTTTTCATAATAAAGCAATAAAACTTGCCCAAGATGCCTACAAAAAACACAACAACGGACAAGTATTAAACGAGGTTGAAGCACAAAAACAGGGCAGAAAGGTTTTAATTAAGGCGCTGTTAATATTTGTTGCCGTTCCTTTTCCTGTTACAGGTGTTTGGACGGGTACAGCAATAGGCGTATTTTTAAATCTTAAATTTCGCGAATGCTTCCCAGCGATTGCAATAGGTAATTTTATTGCAGGATTAGTTATAACCCTTTTAACAAAATTCTTTAGCGCATACGTAGATATAATTATTTATATTTTACTTGCAATAGCGATAGTTATGCTAATAGTTTTAATAATAAAAATTGCGCTTACACCAGAGAGAAAACAGGAGCCGTAAAAATAAAAAGATGGGCTATAGCACGGTTAACGAACTAAAAGAACTTATAAAAGCAAGTAAAAATATTGTATTTTTCGGTGGTGCTGGGGTATCGACGGAAAGCGGAATACCTGACTTTCGTTCAACGGATGGGCTGTATAATATGAAATACAGTTATCCGCCGGAAGTGATTTTATCGCACAGTTTTTTCGTAAATAACGTAAAAGAGTTTTATCGCTTTTATTTTGATAAAATGATTTACCCAGATAAACTTCCCAATGCTTGCCACTTAAAGCTTGCAAGCTTGGAAAAGGAAGGTAAGCTTACGGCTGTTGTAACGCAAAACATTGATGGGCTTCATCAAATGGCAGGAAGTGATAACGTTTTAGAGCTTCACGGTAGCGTGCATAGAAATTACTGCGAACGTTGCGGTAAATTTTACTCTCTTTCAGATATTTTAGCGTTCGCGCCGGACGTTCCTTATTGTTCTTGCGGGGGGATAATAAAGCCTGACGTTGTGCTTTATGAAGAGCCGCTTGACGATAGAACCGTAAGAAAAAGTATCAAACATATTAAGGAATGCGACTTACTAATCGTTGGTGGTACAAGCCTTAACGTCTATCCGGCTTCCGGTCTAATTGGGTATACGGATGCTCCAATAGTAATTATTAATAAAAGTATAACGCCATACGATAAGTATGCTAAAATGCTTATTAATCAACCTATAGGCGAGGTTTTTAGTAAACTGTGAATAAAATTGACTACGAAAAAGCACGCGAAAATCAAATAAAAGATCAAAAAAAAGGCAAAAAACTTTTGCTTCATTCTTGCTGTGCACCATGTAGCTCTGGGGTGTTAGACAGGCTTATTGATTTTTTTGAAATAACAATCTATTTTTATAATCCCAACATGGATAGCCTTGAAGAATTTAATAAACGAGCAAACGAGCAAATTCGTTATATTAAGGAAGGCTATGGGGATAAAATAAAAGTCGTTATTGCTGACTATAATAAAAATGAATATTTAAGTGCAGTTGTTGGCTATGAAGAATGCTTGGAGGGCGGTGCAAGGTGTGAAAAATGTTTTAGCTTGCGCTTTAGTAAAACTCTTGAGTATGCTGAAAAAAATGGCTTTGATTATATAACTACAACACTTACGGTAAGCCCGTATAAGAATGCAAAACTTATAAATACGATAGGTGAAGAGCTTTGTAAAAATAGCAAGGTGGACTGGCTGTTTTCAGATTTTAAAAAATCAAACGGTTACTTAAATTCAATAGAAAACTCAAAAAAATTCGGCCTTTACAGGCAGGATTATTGTGGATGTGAATTTTCTTTGCAAGAAAGTATAAAACGCAAAAAAGGTGGCATATAGGTCGATTATCGCCACTTTTGCAAGCAAAAAAGAATAATTTATTTTTAATTTTTTGGGCAAATTATGATTTTAAAAGTTAAAGAAATAGAAAAAAATTCATACGGCGAAGAGCTTGGTTTTGAAAAAGGTGACAGCATAATTGCCTTTGACGGTTATCCCGTTGTTGACCTGCTTGACTATATGTATTATGACGCTCAGTCAAATTTTACAATAACTGTTTTAGCAAAATCAGGTGAAGAGATAGAACTTGAAATAGATAAAGATGAGGAAGAGTCTTTAGGGCTTGTTTTTGAAGAAGACGGTTTAGCGATTAGAACGTGCAGAAATAATTGTATTTTTTGCTTTGTAGATCAAATGCCAAAGGGTATGCGAGAAACCCTTTACGTAAAAGATGATGATTATCGCCAAAGCTTTTTATGCGGAAATTTCGTTACTCTTACAAACGTTAGCGAAGAAGATTTGCAAAGAATTGTTCGTTTAAAGCTTTCACCGATATATCTTTCAGTTCAAACAATGAACGGCGAGCTTCGCAAAAAAATGCTTAATAATCGCTTTGCCGATAAAATTGAAAGACAAATACAGGTTTTATCTGATGGTGGCATTGAAATACACGCGCAAGTTGTTCTTGTAAAAGGGGTAAACGACGGTACTGAACTAGATTATACACTTAATAAGTTATATCAATATTCAAACGTAAAAACAGTTGCCGTTGTTCCTTGCGGAATTACAAAATTTAGAGTGGCTTTATCCTATTAAAGATATCAATAAAGAATATGCTTGTTCTGTTATTGAACAAGTTGAAAAAATCAACTTAAAAAACAATGCCGCAAAGGTTGATCTTGCAGATGAATTTTATTTTAAAGCAAAGCGCGAGCTTCCGCGTTTTGAAAGTTACGGCGAGTTTTACCAAGTGGAAAACGGTGTTGGTATGAGCGCAAAATTTATGCGTGACGTTGAAGAGGTTTTAGCGCTTGCCAAAGAGCCTGTTTTAAAAGAAGGCAAATACATAACTGTTACAGGCACAAGTGCGTATGAATTTATCTCTAATCTTGTAAAAAAGGTTGAAAATTCTTGTAAGAACGTAGAGATAAATGTTATTGCGGTAGAGAATAAATTTTTTGGCTCAACCGTTAATTGCACGGGGCTTTTAACAGGGATAGATATTTTAAATGCTGTTAAACCATACGCTGAAAGCTATCAAACGTTGCTTATTCCAAACCCCTGTCTTATGCAGTTTGAAGATAGATTTTTAGATGGAATGACAATAGAAGAACTTTCAAAAGAACTAGGCATAAAAGTAAAAAGGGCGTCTATAAGCTCATAAACGCGCATTAAATAGAAAAAAATAAAAAATTAAACATAAAAGATAAAATTAAAACGGAGTGATAATATGAAACCCATTGTTGCCGTTGTTGGCAGACCTAACGTTGGAAAATCTACTTTTTTCAACAAGGTTACAGGTAAAAAGATTTCTATTGTAGAAGATAAGCCGGGCGTTACACGCGACCGTATTTATGCAGATGCAGAGTGGTGCGGTCATGCGTTTACGCTAATTGACACAGGCGGTATTGAATTAAAATCTGAAGATGAAATGTGGCGTCACATTAAAAAACAAGCGGAAATAGCAATTGAAACAGCCGACGTTATTGTTTTAATATGCGACGTAAAAAGTGATATTACGGCATCTGATTACGACGTTGCCGACATGCTTCGCCGTTCAAGAAAACCGGTTGTTCTTGCCGTAAATAAGTTAGACAACTATAAGCCCGAAAAACTCTTTGACTATTATGCGCTTGGTCTTGGCGAGCCTTTTGGTATTTCTTGCGAGCAGTCAACGGGTATTGGCGATTTATTAGATGAAGTATGCTCTAATTTTGATAAAATAGAAGCAGAAGAGGTAGACGAAGAGGTTATTAAGATTGCCGTTGTTGGTAAGCCCAACGCAGGCAAGAGCAGTCTTGTTAACAAACTTTTAGGGTACGATAGAACCATTGTTTCTAACATTTCAGGAACTACAAGAGATGCTATCGACACACCTTTTACTGCCTTTGGTCAAAAGTTTATACTTATTGATACCGCCGGTATTAGAAAGAAAAAGGCCGTTGATGAAGACGTTGAATATTACAGCGTTATAAGAGCGTTTGGCGCTATTAGAAGGGCTGACGTTTGCCTTATGGTAGTTGACTCTAACGAAGGATTAACAGAGCAAGACGTTAAAATTTGCGGTTACATTCACGAACAGGGCAAGCCTTCAGTTATCGTTATGAATAAGTGGGATTTAATTGAAAAAGATACCCATACCATAAACGAATTTAATAAAAAACTCGATTGCGATCTTGCATTTATGGATTATTATCAATCCGTTTACGTTTCTGCAAAGAACGGATTAAGACTTGATAAAATTATAAATATGGCGTTAAAGGCGGTAGAAAATTCAAGAAGAAGAATTACTACGGGTACTTTAAACGATTTAATTGGCGATGCTGTAAGAACAACCGAACCACCGTCAAAGAGTGGCAGACGTTTAAAAATCTACTATGCAACGCAAGACGACGTATGCCCCCCAA
>JAFQBR010000365.1 GCA_017399665.1 Clostridia bacterium
ACAAGGCGTTTTGTTTTTAACCGCAGGGAGCGTACTTTGTGTACGCAGGAATGTGGGTAAAAACAAAAGAACAAAGTATTGCGTAGCAGATAAAGCTTATTTTTTGATACCCTTTAATTTGCGTATCTCCTTAACCCTCCTTTCATCTCCGTTATCAGTGGGGGTATAGTAGACTTTATGCTTTAAACTATCGGGAAGGTACTGTTGCTCTACCCAACCGCCGTACGAATGAGGATATTTATAGCCAGCGCTTTTTTCTTTTGCTTCTTTATCGGCAAAAACGCTATTTTTTAAATGGGCGGGAACGTTATCATCACAGACCGTTTCGGCATCTTCACGCGCTAAGCCCATAGCTTCTACAACAGTATTTGACTTAGGCGCTTCACAAACGTAAATTATTGCGTGCGACAGAGGAATAATAGCTTCAGGATAGCCAACGTTTTTAAGTGCCGTTAAGGCGGAAACTGCAACAACTAAAGCGTTAGAGTCTGCCATACCGACGTCTTCAGAAGCATGAGTTACAAGTCTTCTTGCAATTAACATTGGATCACAACCGCCAGAAAGCAACCTTTGCGACCAATAAAGAGCGGCATCTGAATCACTACCGCGTAAACTCTTGCAAAAAGCAGAAAGCATATCGTAATAAAGATTTTCATCAAAGGAAAGAGCTTTTTTCTGAATGGATTGCTCTGCATCTTTAAGGGTTACAACTATCTTTCCGTTATCTTGCGGTGGCGTTGTTAAAACAGCAAGTTCAAGCGCGTTATAAGCAACTCTTAAGTCGCCAGAGCTCATGTTTGCAATATGCTTAACAGCCTCTTCACTAACCTCTGCATCATAGTTACCAAGACCGCGTTTTTTATCGCTAATCGCGCTATAGAGGGCTTTTTCTACAATTTCTTGAGTCAACTTTTTAAACTCAAACACCCTACATCTAGACACGATAGCGGGCGTCATTGAGGCGTAAGGATTTTCCGTTGTAGAGCCTATGAAGATAATTGTTCCTTGCTCTATTAAAGGAAGTAAAGAGTCCGACTGCAGTTTGTTAAAACGGTGACATTCATCTAGTAAAAGATAGGTCTTTTTACCGTAAAGGCGGGCGTTCTCTTTAGCATCGTCACCGACCTTTTTAACGTCCGCAACACCGCTATTAACCGCGTTTAGCTTTACAAAGTTTCCACTTGTTGAATTAGCTATAATGTTCGCTAGCGTGGTTTTACCGCAACCCGGTGGGCCCCAGAATATGCAACTGCCAAGTCTATCCAACATAATTGCTCTTCTTAATAAGCTTCCATCTTCCGCAATATGGCTTTGGCCAACAAATTCGCGAAGGGACATTGGGCGCATTCTTTCAGCTAGTGGAACTAACGTGGGTTTTACGGGCGCGTCGAACATACTAATTGTTTGATCATCAACTTTTTTCATATTTTATATAATATCATAAACTAAAATAAAATACAATTATATTATGAAAAAATTTTTATTTTATCCACTTTGCGCCCTACTTTTATTTATAGCATTTGCTCTTATTTATAATCCTGCCGTTTATATGAAAGCCTGTTTAGAAGGATTAACCGTTTGGGCGGTAACAGTTGCGCCATCGCTTTTACCTTTTTTCTTTTTAACCCTATTATTTACCAACACTCAAATAGCGCAAAAATTTGCTTTAAAATTGCAAAAGCCAATGGCTTTATTATATAACGCCCCGCCAATTTCTGCGTTCGTTCAACTAATGAGCTTTATATCTGGCTATCCAATGGGAGCAAAGCTTATTGCAGAGCTTTACAAAGAAAATCATATAACCAGCGAAGAAGCTACTAAAATATCTATTTTTACATCAACTTCCGGGCCAATGTTTATTGTTGGTAGTGTTGGGGTTGGAATGCTGGGTAATAAGCGTGCAGGAATGATTTTACTTATAAGCCATTTGCTTTCTGCTATTTTAAACGGCATATATTTTAGAAAAATGCCTGTAAAAAACAAAAATACAAAACCAAATATACTCTGCACGCCCACGCAAAATATACTTTATGACTGTGCTTTTGGCGCAACTCTTTCTTGCCTAATTGTTGGCGCTTTTATTGCTGTTTTTTATGTGTTTTGCAAGATTTTAGAAGATTTTAGTATTTTAAAGCCATTTGTATTTTTGTTTGGCTTGCTGTTTAAAGACACAAAAAAAGCCCTTGCTTTTTGCGCAGGGCTTATTGAATGCACTAACGGCTGTATTTTATTTGCAAAAACAAGCGGAATTTTAACACTACCGCTTACCGCCTTTATTATTTCCTTTGGCGGAGCAAGTATAATTTTTCAATCTGTTGCCTTTTTAAAAGAAGCCAACGTTAAAATAAAAACTTTTTTACTTGGTAAGCTTATTCAAGCTTTAACTGCTTTCGCTATTTGCTTTATTTTAAGCCTAGTTTTTGTTTAAAATAATAGAAAGTGCTTCTTCCGGTATATATTCCTGCCAAGATTCTCCATTTTCCTTGGCGCGTTTTACTTCGGTTGAGCTAACACCTTGCATGCTTTCATCCGCCGAAATATAAATATTTTTTATTTCCGGCATCATTTTTTTGTTTATTGCGAGCATGCCCTCTTCATACTCAAAATCCTTTTGATTTCTTGTTCCCCTTACATTATTGACCGTACGGTTTTGTTTTAAAAAGTCAACCAAAAGCCCATCAAAGCTTTCAACTTCAACACCGGGCATATGTTCAAAGGTGCATTTTAACATATTAAGCCTTGTGTATTTGTCGAAAGTATAGGTTTTATTTTCGTTTATGCCCATTGCAACTATTACTTTGCTAAACTGAGAAAGCGCTTTTTCAACAATATGCTTATGCCCTTTAGTTATAGGGTCAAAGCTACCGGCAAAAACCGCTAAATCTTTATTTGCCTTTCTGTAAAAAGAGAACTGAGCAATGCCGTATTTTTTTGTTTTTTCTAAAATAAGCCCCTCTATAGGTTGATTAACGGCATTTCCACTTTCAATTATGGCTATACCATTTTCATTTAATATATCTCTTTCCCCTATCACTTTTAATGCTTCCATTCCAGCATTTGATTTATACGGTGGGTCTAAAAAAATCACGTCAAATTTTTCTTTTGTCCCTTTTAAAAAAGCTACGCAGTCGGTATTTATAACCCTTTGAGTTTCGCCAAGTGTTTGCAAGTTCTTTTTAGTCAAATTACAAGATTTAACCGCGCTATCGGTAAATACCGCTTCTTTTGCCCCGCGCGAAAGAGCTTCAATGCCCATAGCTCCACTACCGCAAAATCCGTCGTAAAATCTTTTATTTACAAGCTCGAACTGCAATACGGAAAAAACCCCTTCCT
Source organism: Clostridia bacterium (assembly GCA_017399665.1). The sequence continues at coordinate 3,334 of JAFQBR010000365.1, forward strand.
TTGCTCTGTCTGAAGTAGGTCTAATCGCATCACCTTCAAAGGTGGCGAGCTTTCTTCCCTTGTATTTTCCGGATATAATTCTCATGATAAATCTCCGTAAATATAAACTCTTTTACAGTTGTTACCAAACGACGTTAAAACGTCATAACAAATAGTTGATGTTCTTGATGCAAAGTCTTGAGCATCATCCATAATTACCGCAGGTTGATTATCACCTTTAACTGCGCATATATTCATACACGCATTGTTAAGCATATTCTCTATTCCATCTCTTTTACCATTTGCATAGCCATAAGCGTAAAGAGAAAGAGTTTGCTTATCATTTAATTTATAATCTCCATAAAGAAGATTTTCGCCTAAATTTACTACCCTATCTTGAACCCTATTTGCCAGCACTTTCATTACTTTTTTCAACCCCAAAGTGTCGTTAATCGCGCTATAGCCGTACATTGCTATACCAATTCGAGCCATATCAAACAAAAAATCGCTATTTAAATAAAGGGAGGCACTTGAGGCTAGATGGGTAATTATATCACTATTTCTTTGCTTAGCATAATTACTAAAAGGAATAAATCTGTTTAATTGTTTAGTGCAGGCAATAAAATCGTTAACGCTATATAAATGTGAAAAAACTCCTTTAACTTCTATACCTTCTAATGATATAAAAACTTTTTCTAGTTCTGAAATATTATCAAAGCCCAACCTATTCATGCCTGTATTTATGGCTATATGCACCTTTGCGCATGCTTTGTTTTTTAAACAAAAATTGCGTACTTTGGTCAAATATTCGTGGGTATGTACCACAAATTCTATGCCATATTCAACTGCTCTTGCGATATTATTTATAGGTAATAAGCATAAAACAGGTTTTGTTATACCTACGGATTTTAAAGTAACAGCTTCCGATAAAGTGGCAACAGCAAAATAATCACAATATTTTTCGATAATGCGCGAGCATTCTACAAGTCCGTGCCCGTAAGCATTACTTTTTACAACTGCGCAAAAGAGCTTACCGTTTAATCGCTCTTTTATAATTTTGCAGTTATCCTCAAGAGCAAGTAGGTTTATAAGCGCAACCGGCTGATTTTCTTCAAATAAATTTACAAAAGGTGATAGCATACTTTATTGTATGCTTTTTCTATTTATTTTCGCCCTTTTTGCTATTAAAAGTTATATCTATAAGTTCGCTTGCGGCGCTATAACCAAACTGCTCTAAGCGAACCTTTCTTGCAGCCGTTTCTACAATAATAGGAATATTTCGGCCCGGACTTACCGGAACAACTACGCTTTTAACGTCTACACCTAAAACGTTAGTTACAGGTGTTTCCTCGCCAAGTCTATCGTAATCTTGCATTTCGTTCCAAGGAACTAACGTTACAATAAGATCTATGTCCTTTTCTAAAAGCACAGAGCCTGGTCCAAACATGCTTTTAACGTTTACAATACCTATACCGCGAACTTCCATAAAATATCTAATTTTTTGTGGACATCTTGCAAGTATAGTCCCACTTTTTGCCTGAACAATAACTGAATCGTCAGCAATTAGTCTGTGTCCGCGAGAAATAAGCTCTAGCGCTGTTTCGCTTTTACCAATTCCTGCGCTACCCGTTATAAGTACGCCTATGCCAAAAATATCTAGCATTACGCCGTGAAGTATTGCTGTGGGAGCTAAAAGCTCTGTTAAATAATTGTTTAGCGAGCTTATAAGCGAAGTTGTGATTTCACCCGTTTTAAATAATGGAATATCGTATTTTTTAGCAGATTCAATAATATAGTCGTCAATTTCAAGATTCCTACATACTATCAAGCATGGAAAAGCCTTTGAAAAATACTGATCTAAAACCTCAATTTTAACCTTTTCTGGCAAGCATTTTAAAAAGTTATTTTCTGCATTACCTATAACTTGAATGCGCTCTGGCGCAAAGTGGTCAAAGTAGCCTGAAAACTGAAGACCTGGTCTATTGATGTTTTCTGTTGTTAAGGTAAGCTCTCCATTACCTTCAAAAACAACTGATAAATGTAATTTTTGCGCAAACTCAGCGCAAGTTATAATTGCTAACTTTTCCTTTGAAATGCTTTTAGTCTTCATTTTTATCTCCTTTTTCGTGAAAATAAGAGTATATATTTTGGGCATGCTTTTCGCCTATGCCCTCTGTTTGCATAAGTTCTTCTTTGCTGGCGCGCTGAATTTCAGCAACGCTACCAAATTTGGTAAGTAAAGCATTAATTTTTTTCTTACCAAGCCCATCAATTTCGTTAAGCTGAGAATAGAAAGAGCGTTTTTGACGAAGAGAACGGTGATAAGTAATTGCAAATCTGTGCGCTTCGTCACGTATTCTTTGAAGCAATCTTAAACAGTAATCGCTTTTTTGCAAAACTACAGGCTGATCACTTTGTAAAGTATATATTTCTTCCTGTTTTTTTGCAAGTGATATAAGTTCGATATCAACTCCTTCTTGTTCAAAAACCTCATGTACAGCAGAAAGCTGACCTTTACCACCGTCTATAATAACAAGGTCAGGCGGAGAAAACTTGCTTGCATCCTCGCGCATTCTTGCAATTCTTCTTGTTAAAACTTCCTTTAAAGAAGCAAAGTCATCTGCGCCTTCAACAGTTTTAATTTTAAATCTTCTGTATTCTTCCGCATCCTTAACCCCGTCTGTAAAAACAACCATAGAGCCCACCTTATCAACCCCTGAAATATTAGAAATATCGTAGCATTCCATTCTTTTGGGGTATTTTTTAAGCCCTAATATTTGCTGTAAACGCATACAAGCAGTCGTTGTCATATCTTCTTTATGTCGGATTTTGCCAATAGATTTTTCTAAATAATCTTTGGCGTTCATCTCTGCCATATCTGAAAGTTGTTTTCTTACGCCCTGTTTAGCGCAAGAAATAATAACCTTTTTAGCAAAGTTTTCTTTAAAATATCCTTCTAGCAACGTAGCGTCTGAAAGCTCGTAGTTAACAATGATTTCATCGGGAAGCTCGTTATTTTTATCGTAAAAACGTATAATAAAATCCTCTAAGCACTCTTCTTGCGAAACAGATCCGTCTTCAAAGGCGAAATATTTACCGCCTTGCATTCTTCCTCCACGGGTAATTAAAACGTTAATTGCCGAATGAATATTATCCGTTGCAACCGAAATTACGTCGCAAGAGATAAAACGATTGAGCGAAGTAATCTTCTTCTCGCGTATTTTTTTAAGACTTTTAATCTTGTCGCGGTAAGAAAGCGCAAGCTCAAATTCCTCATTTTGGGCAAATAAATTCATTTTTGCAACTAAAATATTTTCAGCTTCGTCGTCGTTGCCAGATAAAAAATCAAGCGCTAGATTTACCTTTTGCATATATTCTTCTTTGGTGCAAAGACCGTTGCAAGGACCTAAGCAGCGCTTAATATGGTATTCTAAACACTCTCGTTTTTTATTTGTTTCCCCTAAAGAAAGTGAACAACTGCGAAGTAAAAAAGCGCTGTTTATAATCTCTATTATTTCTTTTGCGTTAATGCCTGCCATAAACGGGCCAAAATATCTTGCGCCGTCACGCTTGATAGTTCTTACAATCTCGAACCTTGGGTAGGGCTTTTTTAAATCAATTTTTATATACGGATAGGTCTTATCGTCTTTAAGTAAAATATTGTATTTGGGCTTATTCTTTTTTATAAGATTATTTTCAAGCGATAAAGCGTCTGCTTCAGAGTTAGTCATGATATAGTAAAAGTCAGCAATGTTAGATACCATTGCCATTACCTTATCGTTTTTTACTCCATCGTAAAAATATTGAGTTACTCTGTTTTTAAGGTTTTTTGCCTTGCCTACGTAAATAATTTCGCCTGATGCACCAAGCATAACGTATACGCCGGGATTTTTTGGCAACAACCTTATTTTATCTTGCAAATCTGCTCTCATAACAAATAAAAATAGCCGTTAACGGGCTTATAGCCCACTTTTTATAAAATGGGTGCTTTCGCATTTGAAAACACCCATTTTTGATTTTTGCTTTTATTTAGCGTATTCAATTGCTCTTGATTCCCTAATTACGTTAACCTTAATTTGACCGGGATATTCAAGTTCTGTTTCAATTTTCTTAGCGATATCCTTAGCTAAGAACATTGCCTTTGCATCGTCAATTTGTTCGGGTTTAACGATAACCCTAATTTCACGGCCTGCTTGAATAGCAAAGCTCTTATCTACACCTGCAAAGCCTGATGCAATATTTTCAAGCGCTTCTAAACGCTTAATGTAGTTCGTGCTTGTTTCGCGTCTTGCTCCAGGACGAGCTCCAGAAATAGCGTCTGCTGCAGAAACTAAAACTGCTTCAATAGTTCTAGGTTCAACGTCGCCGTGGTGAGCTTGAATACAGTTGATAACGTTCTTGTTTTCCCTGAACTTCTTAGCTAAATCTGCACCGATTTGAATGTGTGTACCTTCAACCTCGTGGTCAACAGCTTTACCTATATCGTGAAGTAAACCGCCACGCTTAGCAAGGTTAACGTCTACACCAAGCTCTTGAGCCATTAAACCGGCAAGATATGCAACCTCTATTGAGTGTTGTAATACGTTTTGACCGTAGCTTGTTCTATAACGCAACCTACCAAGAAGCTTGATAAGCTCTGGATGTATACCGAACAGTCCGCAATCAAACATAGCAGCTTCGCCTGCTTCCTTAATCTTTTGGTCAAGTTCTTTTGTTGTTTTTTCAACAGTTTCTTCAATTCTTGCAGGGTGAATACGTCCGTCTGAAATAAGTTTTTCAAGTGAAATACGGGCAACTTCACGTCTTACGGGGTCAAAGCCAGATAAAATAACAACTTCAGGTGTATCGTCAATAACAAGTTCGATACCAGTTGCGTTTTCTAATGCGCGAATGTTTCTACCCTCACGTCCGATAATTCTTGCCTTCATATCGTCGTTAGGTAGAGGAACTACTGATACGCTGATTTCAGATGCGTGGTCTGTACAGCAACGTTGAATAGCAAGGCTGATGATATCTTTTGCCTTTTTATCTGCTTCTTCCTTCGCCTCTTCTTCAATACGGCGAACAGTTACAGCACAGTCACGGCGTGCTTCTTCTTGAATAGCTTCAATAATTTGAGTTTTTGCTTCCTCTTTGCTAAGTTGAGCAATCTTTTCAAGCTCGGCAATCATTAGTTCGTGTTGCTTTTCTACCTTTTCCTGTAAAAGATTGATTTCGTTAAGCTTTGTTTCTAAATTGCGTTTTTGCTCTTCGACTTCTTCATTTTTCTTTAAAAGATTAGCATCCTTTTTATTAAGGATTTCATCTTTTTGAACAAGTCTTTGTTCCATCTTTTGTAATTCGAGGCGTTTTTCTTTAGATTCGCTCTCAAATTCCTTTCTCAGTTTTAAATCCTGTTCCTTTGCTTCAAGAATGGCTTCTTTTTTAAGTTGTTTACATTCTTGTTCTGCGTCTTCCTTCATTTTAGCAACAACTGCTTCGGCAGAACCGATTTTCTTTTCACGTTGTTTTTGAAGAATTTTGCTGCCAACAAATATACCGCCGGCAATTCCTAGTGCTACTGCTAATACAGCAATAACGATTACTACTGGAAGGCTAACGCCTTCAGCTAAAAGAAACAGGGAGACTGAATTTAAAGTCATAAATAAACCTCCCTAATTGTCGTATAAAAATATATCTAAGCAGGTTAACGGCAAATTACTTTTGTAAAATGCCAAAAACCACCACGTATAATTCTACCATATCTATTTTATACCATATAACTTAAATTGTCAAATAATTATTGTAAAGATAACCCATAAAAAGCAATATTTTTATTTAATTTTTGCCAATTTTTATATAAAATATAAAAGTTATCACCTTTTTATTGCTAAAGTAATTGCTTGGCGCATAATTTGCGCAAATATGCAATAACCGACTTATAGAACGATTTTTAATAAATTAAAAAAGTCTTTACCGCGTTAGATAAAGACTTTTAAATTATTATTCAGCTATTTCTTCAGGTTTATCAAAGCAAGCGTGACGAACCTTTTCTTCTATCTCTTTTGCAAATTCTTCGTTAGAGTTAATATAATCTCTTGCTTTTTCTCTGCCTTGAGCAAATTTATCGCCTTGGTAAGAGAACCAGCTTCCGCTCTTTTCGATAATACCTTTTTCTACGCCGATATCAAGTAAGCAACCGGCTTGTGAAATACCTTTTCCGTAAATGATGTCAAATTCAGCTGTCTTAAATGGTGGAGCAAGTTTGTTTTTAACAACTTTAGCTTTCGTTCTGTTACCGATAAGCCCGTCTGAATCCTTTAACGCGTCTGCCTTTCTAATATCTAAACGAACGCTTGAATAGAACTTTAACGCTTTACCGCCAGGTGTGGTTTCGGGGTTACCAAACATTACGCCAACCTTTTCACGAAGTTGGTTGATAAATACTACGCAAGTTTTTGATCTGTTCGTAATAGCTGTAAGTTTTCTTAATGCCTGTGACATAAGTCTTGCTTGTAGACCAACGTGAGAGTCACCCATATCCCCTTCAATTTCTGCCTTAGGAGTAAGAGCGGCAACAGAGTCGATTACAATTAAATCTACCGCGCCACTACGAACTAGGCTGTCAGTAATATCAAGTGCCTGTTCGCCTGTATCGGGCTGAGAAACGTATAAGTTATCAAGGTCTACGCCAAGGTTCGCAGCATAGGTGGGATCGAGCGCGTGTTCAGCGTCGA
>JAFQBR010000034.1 GCA_017399665.1 Clostridia bacterium
TGTAGATGCAGGAGATTTGTTTAGCGATTACGGTGGCTATGCAGACGATAGATACGGCTTTACACCCCTTGGCTTTGTTGATGAGGCTGGAAATGCTTGGAACGAAAGTTTTGTTCACCCCGGCGGGGAAGAAAGTGTAGACGTTAAGGTTTTTGTTAACTATATTGAAGGCAACTTTAAAATTGTTTCAACGGCAAAGGATTTAATGAGTGCGGTTAACAGCAACATTTATTTAACTGCCGATATAGATATGGCTGGCGAACCTATTAGTTTTGCAGACTACAAAGGAATTTTAAAGGGCAACGGACATAAGATAACAAACTTCAAGGTTTCTTATTCTGCTTCTAAAAACGACCTTATAGAAAACAACTTGTATATAAGCTTGTTTGGCTTTGCAAAGGGCGCTACCGTTTCGGACGTAAGCTTTGAAAACGTTGTAATAGACGTAAACACAGGGCTTACCGCAACACAGCATATATACGTTGTTCCAATCGGTATAAAAGCAGAAGGCGTTACCTTTACAAACGTTAACTTTAGCGGTACTTACACCGTAACAAAATTACCAAAAGACAGAGTAGAGAGCGAAATGCTTACCGTTGTTACGGATAAAGCATTTAATGAACAAGATGCAGAAAGCGTTTTAACAAACGTTACAGTAACTCTTACATGAGCAGGCGAATAAAACCGACGCTTAATAAAGGTATACATTATTTGAGTGGAAAAAAGAAAATAAAAAAACCGCAAAACACACAGGTTTTGCAGTTTCAAGCATTTAATATTTAATTTTCTTTGATTTAAAGTGAGTTTTTTTAAAATCAATAAGCTCCCGAAGTAAAGTATACGTATTTTAACATAGCAAAGCCAAAGGGCTTTAAAATATTTATTTCACGGATAAAATTAGTAAAAAATATATAGGAGAACATAAATAAATGGCTAATCAAATTGCAAAGAAAACGTTGATAATTTTAATCTCCGTTATTCTTGTTGTAGTAATTGCTGCAACAACTCTTATCATCGCTGTAGGCTGCAAAGACAATGGCGACAGTTCAAGCTCTTCAAGCAGTAGTAGCACGCCAGGTGTCGTTTACAATAACGAAAACGATCCATTAGTATTTTCAAGCCAAGAGGTAGATAAAGTATTTAACCCATTCTTCTCTACCGCTGCTCCCGACAGCAACGTTGTAGGTCTTACACAAATCGGTATGATCGGCAACGATAAAGACGGTAATCCTGTTTGGGGCGATGAAGAAGGTGTTGTTACAAAAGACCTTGAAATAGTAACGACTGGTTCACCCAACGTAGATGAAACTACAACTTACTATTTCGTACTTAAAAACAACGTAAAATTCTCTAACGGTTCACCCCTTACTATGAAGGACGTACTCTTTAACCTATACGTTTACTTAGACCCTGCGTACACAGGTTCAAGCACCATCTATTCAACAGATATCGTAGGTTTAAAGGAATACAGAACTCAGTCAAGCTCCGAAACAGAGCAAGATAGCTTTGGTCTACAGTTCCAACTTGAAGCAAGCTCAAGAATTACAGCTTTAATTGAGGCTTGCCAAGCAATTTTAGAAGACGACAACAATCTTTTACTTAGCGACGAGCAGTTTAAGGCAGAACTTCAAGAAATTCAAGATCAAGGCGCAGAATATAACGCAAATCTTGTTGCCGACTATACAAAGGCAGTAAGCTTATTCCGTGAAGAGCTTGAAACAGACTATTCAAACTCTCGTGATTCTTATGAAGATACCATTTTTACTGATGAAAATGGTAATATCCACAGAAACCTTTTCACAACAGACGTAGAAATGTTCCTTTACAATGAAGGATACATTACTTGGAATAAAAAGGAAGCAACGCTAAGATCTTCACTTGCAAACGATTATAAAGAACACCGCACCTGGACAAAGGAACAGGCAATCGACACGATTATTGCAGATAAAATCCCCGGCGCTATTGATGAAGTTTTAATGTGGTGGAATACATCTTTCACTTTAAATTCTTACATTTATAACCAAGCAATGGAAAAATACTTCCAAACAGAAGGCTCTAACCGTAAATATACAAACATTTCAGGTATTAAATTTGCAAATAAGAGCGGTTCTGTTAAGGTAAACGGCAAAGATTATGCCGCACCTCAATACAACGCAGACGGTTCTGTAAAAGAAGGATATAACGAAGTTTTATCAATTACCATTAACGACGTTGACCCGAAGGCTATTTGGAACTTCTCTTTCACAGTTGCTCCCATGTATTACTATTCAGACGCAGCGCACATCTCTGCATTTGACTACGAAAACAACTTTGGTGTTGAATACGCATCACAAACCTTTATGAACGAAGTAGTTAAAGACCCTGCAAAGCTAAGCGTTCCCGTTGGCGCAGGCGCGTATGCTGCAAGTAAGGCAAGTGGTGGCATTACCAATATTGCAGAAGGCGACTTCTACGATAAGGGCGTTATTTACTTTGAAAGAAACCCCTATTACGTTTTAGGCCCTGCAAAAATTAAGAAAATCCGTTACCAAGTAGTATCTTCAGCTCAAATGCTTAACAACCTTTACAGCAAGGCTATCGACTTTGTTGAACCAAACGCAAAGGTAGAAACAATTGATGAATTAAAGGGTAAAGCTGGTGAGGGTATTGGTTATAAATCAATTCAAACAGCAGGTTACGGCTACATTGGTATTAACGCCGGCAAAGTTCCAGATATTAAGGTTCGTCAAGCAATTATGCACGCAATCAACACTCAAGAATGTGTTAACTACTATAAGACGACAGCTACGGCAATTTACCGTCCAATGTCACTTTCAAGCTGGGCATACCCCAAAAACAGCGTGCCTTATTACAACTATATCGGCTCACCCCTACCAACAGACGCTAACCTACAAAAGGGTAACCCTGATTTTTACGAATACGTAAAAGATTTAGGTAAAAAAGCAGGCGATACGCTTACTGAAAAAGAACAAATAGCATTCTTAAAAGAACTTGTTGAAAGCTCTGGCTATACTCTTGGCGCAGACGACGTTTACGTTAAAAACGGCCATAAGTTAAAATATACCTTTACTATTGCAGGTGAAGAAAGTGACCACCCCGCATTCGATGCAATGTGGCACGCAATGGAAATTTTAAATAAAGCAGGTTTCTCTATTAACGTAACCACAGACGCTAACGCACTTAAGAAGCTTTCTGAAGGCTCGTTAACAGTATGGGCTGCTGCATGGGGCTCTACAATCGACCCCGATATGTATCAAGTTTACCACATTGATTCAACTGCAACCTCAACGCTAAACTGGGGCTATAAGCAAATCAAGGCAAACGTTGGTAATAAATATGCAACAGAGCTTGCTTTAGTTGAAGACCTTTCTGAAATTATTGAGCGCGCTCGTAAAACCAACGATCAAAAGCAAAGAACAGTTCTTTACTCAAACGCGCTTGATATAGTTATGCAACTTGCAGTAGAGCTTCCTACCTACCAAAGAGATGACTTATACGCTTATAACGCAAATAAGATTGACGTAAGCACCTTTACACCTAACGCTGAGCTTTCACCCTATATGGGCTTAACCAGCAACATTCACACAGTTTCACTAAGAATTGCTTAATTTTATAAAAAGCAAAAAGATAACAAAAAAACCCTTCCTTGCGGTATGCAGGGAAGGGGATAAAAAAACAAAAAGGAATTTACCGCTAGTCGGTAAGATACAATTATGCTAAAATACGTTCTTAAAAGGCTGTTTATATCTATATTTATTCTTTTGGGCGTTTCTATCATCATTTACACTCTTGTAAGATTGATGCCTAACGACTATATAGACTTAAAATATGCCGAACAATTAAAAAGCGGCGCAATAACACCTGAGCAAGTCGCAGAATTTAAAGCTATGTACGGTATTGGCGACAACACCTTTAAAGGTATTGTAGGCGGATATTTACAATGGCTTGGCAGACTTTTAAAAGGCGATTTGGGCAGATCGTTTAAGTACGAAAAGGAAGTTGCAACCGTTATTGGCGACAACATGTGGATTTCGTTCGCTATTGCCGTTGTTGCAACAATTTTACAGTTCTTAATTGCCATACCTTTGGGTATATCCGGCGCAACCCATCAGTATTCAGTACGCGATTATGCAGTTACCGTGTTTACCATGATAGGTATTTCGCTTCCCACCTATTTCTTTGCTGCAATTGTTATAAAGATTTTTGCGGTAGAGTTAAATATTTTACCTGCGGGCGGTTTGATTTACGCAAGTAAAGACTACGTAGATACCTTTGCCGGTAATATGGAAAAATTCGGCGATATAATCGTTCACTTAATTTTACCTATTTTTGTAAGCGTAGTCCTTTCAATCGGCGGTCTTATGCGTTATACAAGAACAAATATGCTAGAAGTTCTTAACTCTGATTACATAAGAACAGCAAGAGCAAAAGGACTATCTGAAAACAAGGTTATTTACCGCCACGCATTTAGAAACACAATGATCCCCTTAGCAACCTTACTTGCAGGTATTTTACCTTCGCTATTCGGCGGTATGATGATTACCGAGCAGGTATTTGGTATAGACGGTATCGGTAGACTTGCATACCAAGCTCTTCGCGAAGGCGATATTCCCTTCGTTATGGGCTACAATATGTTCCTTGCTATTTTAACGGTTATAGGAACACTTCTATCAGATATCATGTATTCAATAGTAGATCCCAGAGTTAAACTCGGAAAGTAGGTGCATTATGGAACAAGAAAAATTAAACGTTACGCCCGAAACCGAAGTTATTGAAAATAGCGGTTCTACGGGTGCAGAAATTGTAGAAGAACAGCAAACTTATAAAGAAATGAGCCCTATTCAGCTTATTTTTAGAAGATTTTTCCGTTCTAAGCTTTCTATCGTCGGTATTATAATGATAGTATTTTTATTCCTTTTCTCTTTCCTTGGCCCTGTTATTTACGGTCAGTTTGCAGAGATTGGGGAAGACCTTGTTGATAGAGGTACTTTTATAGAACCAAACTATACGGAATACGAATACGTTACAGACGACGGCGAAAAGATTATTATAACCGAAGTAGTAGAAACAGAGGACACTATAAATAAATACGCGCCCCCTTCAGCATCTCACTTCTTGGGTACTGATGAAAAGGGTATGGACGTATTTGTAAGACTTATGTATGGCGGAAGAATTTCGCTTACAATTGGTTTTATCGTTGTTATTTTAGAAACTATTTTGGGTGTTTTACTTGGCGGTATCGCGGGGTATTTTGGCAGATGGGTAGACCAGCTTATAATGAGAATAGTTGATATTTTTAACTGTATTCCCACACTTCCCATTCTTCTTATCGCGTCTGCGGTAATCGACTCTTGGAACGTGGAAGCCGACCAACGTATTTATATACTTATGGTAATAATCACAATTTTCGGCTGGAGCGGTACGGCAAGACTTGTTCGCGGTCAAATTCTTTCACTTCGCGAACAGGAATACATCACCGCCACCGAGGTTATGGGGCTTCCCACTTGGCGTAAGATATTCAAACACTTAATACCTAACGTAATGCCACAGCTTATCGTTTCCATGACGCTTGGTTTAGGTAGCGTAATTTTGTACGAATCTACTCTTAGCTACTTAGGTTTAGGCGTTCAGCTTCCCAAAGCTGCGTGGGGAACAATGATAGCTGGCGCAAACGATCCGCAGGTACTAAACTACCACCTTAATATGTGGCTTCCTGCAGGTATACTCATAGTTATAGCCGTTCTTGGTTTTAACTTCGTAGGCGACGGTCTTCGTGATGCGATGGACCCCAAAGCTAAAAAGTAAAGGGGGTAAAGAATATGGCTAAAAATAAAGATAACGGATATATTTCCATAAAAGAGAGCAGAGAGATTATAAAATACAACATCAAGCAGATGAAGTATTACGAATCTTTAAAGCGCGCTAAAAAGGAGGAAAGTGAATATACAACCGTAATGCGCGATAGCGAAAACGTTATTGAAATAGATAATCTAAAAACCTGTTTCTTTACAGATAACGGAACGGTTATGGCGGTTAACGGCGTATCATTTGATATTCCCAAAAATAAAATTGTTGGCGTTGTTGGAGAGTCAGGTTGCGGTAAAAGCGTAACTTCTCTTTCAGTAATGCAACTTGTTCAAGCACCGCAAGGTCAGGTTATTGAAGGTCAAATTAGATTTAACGGTGGAGCAAATCTTGGATTAGACGAAAACAACAATCAACGCGCTTACGATATAGCTCAAATGCCTACCGACGCAATGTATAAAATTCGCGGTAAGGATATTACAATGATTTTCCAAGAACCAATGACAAGCTTAAACCCTGTTTTTACAATAGGTTTTCAGCTTGACGAGGTTACCTTTATTCACAAACCCGATACCCCTAAGGAAGAGGCTAGGGCATACAGTATAGAGCTTTTAACAAAGGTTGGTATTTCTATGCCAGAGCACGTTTACGAAAGCTATCCGCACGAGCTTTCAGGCGGTATGCGTCAACGTGTAATGATTGCTATGGCGCTTGCCGGCAATCCCAAGCTTATTATAGCAGACGAGCCTACAACGGCGCTAGACGTAACAATTCAAGCGCAAATCCTTGAGCTTTTAAAGGATATTCAAAAAAGAGAAGGCTGTTCTATTATGCTTATCACTCACGACCTTGGCGTTATTGCCGAAATGGCAGACGAGGTTGTTGTAATGTACGCAGGTAAGGTTATTGAAAAGGGTACTGTACGCGATATATTCCACAATCCCTTACATCCTTACACAATCGGGCTTCAAAAGAGCAAGCCAATGCTTACCTCTGACGGCAACGAGCCCCTTTATTCAATACCGGGTAACGTTCCAAACCCAATAAACTTGCCCGATACTTGCTATTTTAAAAACAGATGCAACAAATGCATGGAAAAATGCGGTGGAAGCTATCCTTGTGAAATTAAGGTTAGCGAAACTCACAGCGTTTCTTGCTGGCTATATGGCGGGGAGGAAGAAAAATGAGCGAAATTAACGAAAATGCTATAAATATCCCCGTAGAAAAAGCTGAACAGGGCGATTATATTTTAGAAGTACAAAATCTTAAAAAGTATTTCCCCATAGAAAAGGATTTATTTGGTAATCCCACACGCTTTTTAAAGGCTGTAGACGACGTATCTTTTAAAGTAAAGCGCGGAACAACTTTGGGCGTAGTAGGGGAATCAGGTTGCGGTAAAACCACGCTTGGCAGAACTATTTTAAGACTTCACGATATTACAGGCGGAAGGGTGCTTTTTAACGGCGAAGATATTACCACTATGTCTAAAAAAGAGCTTCGCAAAAGAAGAACTCAGCTTCAGCTTATATTCCAAGATCCCTATTCAAGCTTGCCACCAAGAATGACGGTAGGTAACATAATTGCAGAAGCAGTTAAAGTCCACAATATAGTACCTAAGGAAGAAGTTGCTCAGCACGTTCGCGATATAATGAAAAAATGCGGACTTCAACCCCATTGGTACGACCGTTACCCCCACGAATTTTCTGGCGGTCAGCGTCAGCGTATATGTATTGCTCGCGCGCTTGCGGTTAATCCCGAGCTTGTTATTTGCGACGAGCCCGTTTCTGCGTTAGACGTATCAATTCAAGCGCAAATTATCAATCTTTTAAAAGACCTTCAAAACAAAATGGGTCTTACTTACTTATTCATCTCTCACGATTTGTCGGTAGTTAAATATATAACCGATAACATTCTTGTCATGTATTTGGGAAACGTAATGGAGCTTGGTAGCACGGATACAATCTTTGCTAATCCCTTGCATCCTTACACAAAAGCGCTGTTCTCTGCCGTTCCCGTTCCAGATCCGGATAGCAAGATGAACAGAATTATATTAAACGGAGATATTCCTTCACCTGCAAATCCCCCCGCAGGTTGCAAATTCCACACACGTTGTTCAGAATGTATGGAAATTTGTAAAGAATGCGCACCGGAATACGTAGAAGCGGAAGAAGGGCACTTCGTTGCTTGCCATTTATATAAAGCATACAATCAAAAATAATATTCACACTAAAAGTCTTTATGTAAGCTAACGGCACAATAAAAAAATAATTTTACTTTCTCGCCCATAGCAAATTAGCCTTGGGCGGGGGAGTGAAAGGTTTAAATAATGAAAAAAGAAAAGAAGTCTAAACAGACATATATTGACGACGGGCACACCATTTATAGTATGGAACAGCTTGTTGGGCCAGAAAATTATAATAAGAAAGAAAAACGCGCTGCTCTTACAAAAAGGGAAAGACGGGCTGCAATAAAAGCGGCGTATCGCACCTATTTGCCAATGCTCTTAGGGGTTGTTATTTGCTTTTCACTTGCATTTTTGCTTATTTATTTCTGGTTAAAATAAAGGAGTTTTACAATGAAAACTAGAATATTATCAATTTTATTGGTTCTTATGATGATTTGTTCTTCGGCTGCATGCACAGACAAAAAACCAAATGCAAACAGCCAAGGCACAAGCGCATCTAACCAAACCACGGTTACAGAATCAAATGAATTACAGCTTTTAAAAAGTGATTTTAAATTACCTGAATCTGATATGGTAAACCGTATTAAAGCGGAATACCTTTTAGAAAATAAGGGATATAAATCAAACGACGAGGTTGTAGTTATGGTAGCGTTAGAGGGAAAATCACTTCTTGACCGCTATCTAGATGATTTTGCCTATGCTTACAACTCTGCTAGAGAGTTAGCAAGCTCAACCGTTGGTAAAAACATTATTCAGAATATAAAAGTAAAGCAAGAAGCGCTTATAAACGAGTTAACAGGTAAGGGACTTATTCAAGAGGTTACCGCCACCTATAACACAATTATTAACGCAGTTGCAGTAAAAACAAAGTACGGCAATATGCAAGCGCTAGAAGATATCGCTCAAGTTTCTACCGTTATTATGTCTGAAACGTATAACTTACCCCAAGTAGCAACGGGTGGAACAGACGTTTCTGCTATTGAAAACGCCGTAGATATTTACGAAACGGGTATTTTTAAACCTGTTGGCGTAGATTACACAGGTAATAACACTTCTGTTGCTGTGCTAGACTCTGGCTTTGACTGCAGTCACTCTGTATTCTCAAACCAGCCTTCTAACCCAATGTTCACAATGAACGATATAGCAAAAGTGCTTTACGAAACAAAGGCAGCGGAAGCTACAAGCTCGCTTGACCTCGACGACGTTTATTATAGCGATAAAATCCCCTTTGCTTACGACTATGCAGATAAGGATGCAGACGTATTCCCATACGATAGCGAACACGGTACTCACGTTGCAGGTATTATCGGCGGTCAAGACGATACTATCACAGGTATTGCAAAGGATACACAGCTTGTTCTAATGAAGGTTTTCCCCGACCTGGATTCAGGTGCGGAAACAGATGATATTTTACTTGCTTTAGAAGATGCAGTTTTACTTGGTGTTGACGCTATCAATATGTCTCTTGGTTCTGCCTGCGGTTTTACCCGTGAAGAGGACGGTAACAAGATTAACGCTGTTTACGATAAAATCAACGAAGCGGGCATAAGCCTTGTAACTGCTGCAAGTAACGACTATAACTCTGCTTACGGCGGTGCAGAATGTAACACTAACAAGGTTACTAACCCAGACAGCGCAACCGTTGGCTCACCTTCTACCTACATGGCTTCTTTATCAGTTGCATCTATTAGCGGTAAGAAGAGCAGATATATCGTTGCAAACAACGAACAAGTATTATTCTTTAACGAATCTAACTCAATTAACGGCAAGCCCAACGATTTCTTTGCTGAAATCGGCATTGGCTCTGGCGATACAAAGACCTTTGAATACGTAACCATTCCCGGTAACGGCTTAAAGGTTAACTATTCTTCTCTTGGCGACAAGGTTAAAGGTAAAATTGCTCTTGTACGCCGTGGCG
This sequence comes from Clostridia bacterium, assembly GCA_017399665.1. The sequence continues at coordinate 9,909 of JAFQBR010000034.1, forward strand.
ATAACACCTTCGAAGAAAAGGCTCAGCTAGCTAAGCTTGCTGGCGCTGTTGGTTGTATTATTTACAACAACGTAGAAGGCGATATACTTATGTCAATGGGTAAGTCAGACCATATTCCTACAATTTCTATTTCTAAGGAAGACGGCGCTATACTTGCCGCTAAATCAGAAGGTACTTTAGTTCTTTCAGATAGCAATAAAGCAGGTCCTTTCATGAGCGACTTCTCATCTTGGGGCCCCACCTCTGACCTTAAAATTAAACCTGAAATTACCGCGCATGGCGGAGATATTTATTCTGCAGTACCTGGTGGCGGATACGATTACCAAAGCGGTACTTCAATGGCTTCACCCAACATGTGTGGCGCTATCGTGCTTATCAGACAGCACTTAAAGGAAAAATATCCAGAACTAGAAAGCAATCCCAAGCAGTTAACAGCTTTAACTAACCAATTACTAATGTCTACTGCAACTATCGTATTAAATCAACAGGGCAATCCCTATTCTCCCAGAAAGCAGGGCGCGGGTCTTGCAAGCTTAAAGAGTGTTGTTAGCACGCCTGCATACATTACGGTAGACGGCATTGATAAAACAAAATTAGAACTTGGCGACGATCCACAAAGAACGGGCGTTTACAAAATGGCGTTTAACGTTGTTAACACTTCAGATAGCGCTGTAGAATACGATATGTCTGTTCTTGCAATGACAGAAAGCGTTTCTACTTCAAATAAGGAATTCGTTGCTGAAAAATCACACATTTTATCAGGTAATACAAGCTATAAAGTTGTTCAAAACGGTAGCTTAGTTGGTAATACTCTTACTGTAAATGCAGGTCAAACTGCAAAGGTAGAAATTACTTATACTTTAAGTAAGGAAGATGCTGAATACATAACAAACACCTTCCCATACGGTCAGTTCGTTGAAGGCTTTGTAAAGCTAAATTCAACAGCAGATAACGGTATTAACCTAAACGTACCATTCCTTTCTTTCTATGGCGATTGGACGGAAGCTCCTTTATTTGATAAAACCTATTACGAAGTAGAAAGCGAAGCTCATAACGGCGCTATTGACGAAGAAGATAAGCTTAAAGCAGACTACTTTGCAACCACACCTTACGGTTCATATTATTATAACTACATCATTCCTCTTGGAA
>JAFQBR010000366.1 GCA_017399665.1 Clostridia bacterium
ATATATTTCTTCTATCTTTTTTAAACAATAAAAAAGTAAACACATTAATTTATAAACCTAAAGCCCAACTAATTTCCTCTATGTGCATATTAATTTTAAGCTTCTTAGTATTTTTTATATTTAATAAAAATATGGGTTTAATTACCATCATATCGTCAGCTTGTATCGCATTCTTGTTGATTATTTTAATTATCAACACAATAACACTTATAAAACGAATAACATTCAAAAAATTAATAAGCACAAAATAATGAGTAATAAAATAATGAGTAATAAAAAAGAAAAAATAATCAAATTTTTTATAGAATTCTTTTTTTGGTTTGGCATTGTAATTGGGGCATCTGCAGTAGTTTTTCGCATTTGTTCACTAAACTTTTTAAAAATGGAGTATCCTAACGATACACTAAATCAAGCATATTTTACAATGAAAATTTTTCGCTCAATTTCCCTATGGAGTTTAACCCTTTTGCCGTTAGCAAGTATGTTAAAAAGAAACTTATCAAAAAATATGCCAAGGTTAACTATTTTTCAAATTGCTTTGCAAGTTATATTTATAGTTTTAATAGTTATTTTGCATAACAAGTGTTTGTTTATTCCTTTTTACATTACGTTTAGTATACAAGCGTTTTTTGCTGTTATAATTATTGTTTACAATTTACTTATTGTAAAAAAGACAAAGATTTAACTATTGAAATAATTAATAGGCAAATAAGTCGATTATTGAGCGTTTTAACCAATTATATACAAAAAAGAGCGTTATAAAAACATAACGCTCTTTTTATTACACGTAAAAACCCCAGTAGAATAAGTAGTTCTACTGGGGTTTGGACTGGTGACCCCTACGGAATAGATGTTTTGGAAAACGCCAATGCGTTTTGTTTGAAACAAGTTTCAAAACCAAAAATCACCAATTATATATTACTTTACTTGCTTTCGCAAGTTAGTTCGATTCTCGTAGACAATGAAAAAAGTAACAGCCGTTTGACTGTTACTTTTTTCATTGGTGAGCCAATTTGAGCGTAAAACGAACAATTTAAAAACATTTTTCAATGATTTCATCCGAAAATTTATTATATTGGCTCGACGTATATAAAAATTCATCTGATGAAAAATTAAATTTATGCTTTGAATAATGATTTAAATAATAATCTCTGGTTTGACTTCCATTTGTTGCCAAATCTTTTCTAAGTGTTAAAACAAAACTATTAAATGTTATTACTGTAAGTATTTTCGAGTTTGGGTCATTCCATTGATCAAGATAAACTTGCCTAATAGCTGAAAAATACTGAACAAGATATTCGACACAATAATTTAAATATTCCTCCTTGATATTATCATCCTTATCAATATCCATTTTTTTATCATTATCCCAAACAGTATAAAGGCTTGCTTTTCCTTCACCCGGGTTTAAAGATACTAAATACCTTAAAGCAAATTTTATAATAGAAGCGACTTTTAATTTCGCAGGCTTAAGTGGCGAAAATTCAAAAAAGTTAAAAAATAAATGTTTATTATTTAATCTTTCAAGAATTTGTCGCGCCAAGCTCAAATCCGACAAAGGTTGACGAAGCATTTCTATATGTAAAAGAACATCAGGCGGAATCGGCTTAGATTTTGAATTAATTTCAGCAAAAATCTCACTTTGAATTTTTACCCTTTCACTTTGTGTCATATTATTAGGAAAAATTAATCCTGTTACCAATAAATGTAACTGTTGACGCAATTTAGCAATTTTTGTTTCCACAGGATCACTTTCTTCTCCTTCGTAATGAGCAAAAATTCTATGTTGACCGTCAATTACACAAATGCTATTCATCTTATTGGGAATGTGCATAGTGCAATTTTGGAAAGATCCCATATCTTCCAAAGCAATAGGATTACCATTATTATCCGTAAATCTTATGCCATCTGGCAATGCTACAATAATGTTATTATAAAAACATTCGCCTTTTTGATATAAAAAGTTTCGTATATCTTTAATTTTATTTAAGTCTATTAATCTTTGATATAAGCCAATGGAATCTTCCCAATTATCCTTTCTAAGTACATAACTATTCCTAATCAATGTTTCTGCTGATAACATAAAAGAAACTAAACGCACCCCGTCTTTACGCCCTGTACTCTTTTGAGGATAAATAATAGAAACTTTAACATCTTTAGTTCCCTGTCCTGTGCTAGAGGTCATTTCAAAATCTGAATCAGTTACACCTAAAAATCTAAAGACTTCGTACTTAACGGATTTTTTTATGCCCGATGCGCATTGATATAGATAAGATAATACATTTGGTTCAACTATATTCCAAGGAGAAAAACGTTGTTTATCTTCTATTGCTAAATTTGTTTCATTTAAAGAAAAATAAACAAATTTAAATTTCAATTCTGATATTTCATAATTAGACAAATCTGCCGTTTCTTGAGGGAATTCGCTTATTAAAAAAGATAAAAATTGCTCTTTATTATCAAGTATTTCAGTAGCTGTTTCCTTCTTCCTTATTATATGATCTTTGATATGATCGGCAGAAGAAGTGGTTTCTTCGCATATTACAATGATATTATTAAAAATGAAGATACCATCCACTTCAGCAGTCTTATTACCAATAGTAAAATGTTTATTTTCACTATTAATCATACAAAATGAAGCCATTTTAAAAATAGTTTTATATTTCTTTTTAAAATTCGTGCGAATTCTAACTTCTGCTTGTTTTCTTGCTCTTTCTTTTTTCTGTTCAGGTGTTAAATGAACACGTTTTTTCTTTGATGTAACTTTTTTCATTTGTTTTTTCTTGCCTCTCGAAATTCTTCAGGTAATTTAGCCACCGCTGTATTCAAATCAGGCTCTATTACTGGAACATCTTCTCTAATGTTTACTTCGCCCCGCATTGCTTTTCTAATTCTATCCAAGGTAATGTCATAATACTCGTCTTTTAATTCTGATCCTATAAATTTCCTTTCATCTAATAAGGCAGCCAAAG
>JAFQBR010000367.1 GCA_017399665.1 Clostridia bacterium
AACAAATTGCAGCATAAGGAGAAATATTATGGCAAATTATTTTAGAATAGTAGGATATCACCCAGAAGATGACTTTTGCTTTATCGCCGACTCTAACGGTAAATTCGATATGATTTGGCAGTTCAGTTCGTGCCTAGTTAAGAAAGGTATTAAGGTTTTAGAGGTTTCAGGCGAAGATAAATTCTTAGACGTTAATTTTTCTCGCGCTGAAGAAAATGATAAGCAAATAATCGTTCGCGCTACCGCTAAAGGAAAGCCAATATACGAAGAACGCGATTTTGCAGGTATAACTCAAAAGGTTGTTACGGTTGGTAATAAATCGTATATACCGAATAGACGTTGATTTTTTAGCCGGGATTGCTTTCAATCTCGGCTATTTTTATGCTATTTAAGTTGTAAGAGCTGAGTAAGGGTTTAGTCATACTTTGTCAGGGGACTGTCTGCAGGGCGTGTGCTTGTCTTGATACAAGTCGGCTACGCTGCGCTCCGCCGAAGACAAGCACACGCCCTTGACCTGACCTACTTCCTTTACCAAACAAAAAGCCGCCGAGAATGGGCGGTTGCGCTAATCCGCTTGCAACTCTGCCCATTTTTCTCGTCGGCGGTGTTTTTTTGTTATGCTACTTTTCGTAGTTGTTCTATTACCCCGGGGCTTACTTGCCCGATATAACAGCCTTCATCCCAGCATCCGAAGTTGTCGAATAACACTACCTTGTTATCACTCTCATCTTCGCTAAGTTTACAGGCTATGTCTTCATCCATTATATCCGATATAAAGAATTGTGGCAATCCTTTTGAATAAACAATTCGTTCGCCCGTCTTTTCCAAGTATTTCATTAAATACGCAAGAGCTTCGCCCATTCTGTACTTATCTTCTATTCTTTCAAAATCTGACCGCCCAAAGTGTTCGTTAAAGTAAAGTGATTGCCACGTTACTTGCATTCTGTGCGTGCTGAAGCTGTAATCCTTAAACGGCAACAGTTCCCCAGGTATTGAACCTTCGGGTATATAGAAAATACCGTGAAAATGTAATCGTTGCCTTTTAGGCGATCTTTCCCATACACCCATATATTTCCAGTTGCGCCTACTTGCAAAACTACTAAGCTGCATTTTTAGTTTCTTCTTAAAACTTTCTTCCGTGTGTTTTTTATCATCGTAGGTAAACGTGCAAAAATAATTAAAATCTTGTAAGTTGGCTTTCCTTGTCATACGAATGCGCCTACATATTAGATTACGCTGTTTTCGTTCCATATTTTCTTTTACGTATTCTTCCGCTTCCTTTTCGCTTTTAAATAGGTCTAACATCTTTTTCACCACGTATGCGCTACGCTCACGCTTTGCAAGTTTCAAGCTTTCTTTGTAATACTCTTCAAACAGTTCCCTCTTTGTTGTTTGTCGTACATATTTTACTTTTTTCTTTTCCGTAGTCGGCTGGCTCTTTTCGATTAACTCAAACAAATCTTTCACTTCTTCAGGTTCGCTTTTATCATCTTCCATTTCAAAAGGTTTTTCAACTTCTACAGTAATTTTTTCTTCTACCGCTTTTGGTCGCTTTTTAACAATTCGCGTGGTATGCGGAATTGCTATATAATGCGAGCCGTCAAAATACACTTTTGCTTCGCCATACGACATTTTTACCTCCTTTTTGTCGCAGACTTTTGGATTTAACTGCTTTTAGTTAGAGTCTGCGGTTTTGTACAGCCCATCGATAAAATAACTATGTTGCAGTTTTAATTCTTCTATTGTTGCCTTTTCCGTTGCATACTCTACGTAATCGTTTAATCCTACTTTTGTTTTTCTTGCCAAATCGTTAAAGTAATCACTAAAACAATCGGTTGAAAACCTTCTACTGTAAATCTTATTATTCATTACGTAGTATTTCTTCCTTTCTACCTTTCCATCCATCGTACCGCGTTCCTTCTCTATTTTTGATATCGAATAACCGTACTTGTTATATATTCTTGCATTCCGCTTATACAACCAAGAAGCTATGCCTTTTAGAACGTGTATAAGTAAAGTGTTATCGCCCCGCTTATACCTAAAATCGTAATACAGGTTGATAAACTTATTAAACACCCACTCGGTAAGCATTTCTTCTATCGTATAAAACGGTAACGCTAATCGCTGTTCGCTTGCGCCTACGATACGTATGATATCACACAAATCGCGAGCGTCTGCTCCCCACGATGCAGGTCGTTGCTCATCAGTAAACACTTTCACAAATGGATAATTATCTACCGTTGCTGAGTGCCTACACATTTTTAACCAACTGTTAAACAAATCGTTTTTCTGGTTGGTTTCTTCTTGTGTTCTTTTTACTTCCTTTAGTTCCAAATTATTCCCGCGCTCTTTACCGACTTCGGTTATAAGGACAACGCCGAACTCAAAACTTCCAGCGTTTGGATTACCCTCTAAAACCTTTCTTCCTAGCCTTAAAATATCAAAGTCAAGTATATGAGCGTGTCTGCCCGTTTCAACCGTTGTAGGTGGAAAGAAGGTCGTATTCCATAATGGGAAATTGCCTTCAGATACAAGCTCGTTATCTGAGCGTACTGAATAGTTTGAAACTATTAAACTGCTGGTTATTACGTAAATAAAATATAACCGTGCATAGTCGCTTAATACTTCGTATAAATCCCATACCTTTAAACCGTCGTCATAGGTTCTGCTATACTTTTCTATATTGTATCCATATAGCCGTTCACACGCATTTCCGTTCCTTTCAAAACGTGCGCGCTTTTTATTGATCCAGTCCTTAACGGTGGCCAAATTGTATACTTGTCTATACTCCATACACCTACTTAAATCACGTTCAAATTCTATCCACGGAAACCTTGGAAATTTCATATCGCTTTTCTGTAAAAGT
>JAFQBR010000368.1 GCA_017399665.1 Clostridia bacterium
ATGATTACAGCAAGTCATAATCCAAAAGAATACAACGGCTACAAGGTATATGGTGAAGACGGAGCGCAAATGGCGCCCGAAGCAACGGCTGTTATACTTGAAAACATAAAGAAGGTAACAGATTATCTTTCTGTTGAAAGTGTAGATATAACTTCTCATTCTCAAATGAGCGCTATAAAGACAATTAGTAAACGCTTTGAGAATGGATATTATAATATTGTTAAAAAGCTTGGACTTTCTAAAAAAGCAGTAAAGGCAACCGGTAAGAATATAAAGATCGTTTATACTTCGTTACACGGCACAGGCTTAATTCCAGTTACAACCGTCCTCAAAAAGATGGGAATTGAAGCAACTGTTGTTGAAGAGCAAAAGCAATACAACGGCGAGTTCCCAACGGTAGAAGTTCCAAATCCTGAAAATAAAGAAGCCTTAACAATGGCAATAGAGCTTGCTTATAAGATTAAGGCTGACGTTGTTTTTGGTACGGACCCTGACTGTGATAGATTAGGCGTTGCTATTCGTAACAACGAAGGGGAGTTTGAAGGCTTAACAGGCAACCAGGTTGGCGCGTTAATGCTAGAATATATTTTAATGCGCTTAAAACAGGATGGTAAACTTCCTGCAAATGCGGTGGCGGTTAAAAGCTTTGTTTCAACAAATCTTGCAAAGAGTATTTGTGATAGCTACGGTGTGGAACTCTGTGAAACCCCTGTTGGCTTTAAATTTATTGGCGAAAAGATTAAGCACTTTGAACAGGATAAATCAAAAACCTACGTGTTTGGGTTTGAAGAATCTTGCGGTTATTTACGCGGTACGCATGCAAGAGATAAAGATGCGGTTGTAGCAAGTATGCTTTTTGCAGAACTTGCTTGTTGGTGTGCTTACAAAGGAATATCGGTATATTCATTGCTTACCGGTATTTATGAAAGACTTGGTTATTTTTATGAAGATACCGTTTCAATTAAATACAGCGGATTAAGCGCGATGGCTGAAATGAACGCTGTAGTTGAAAAAATGAGAGAATTAAAGCCCGCATCTATAGGTATATATAATATTGTTGCAATACGCGACTATCTACCGGGTAAAAGATATTGCGGTGATAAAGTGGAAGATCTTGAATACAGAAATCTAAACTGCATTTATTACGAATTAGAAGGTGGAAGCTTTGTTTGCTTGCGTCCAAGCGGTACAGAGCCAAAACTAAAAGTGTATTATTCTATAAGCGCAAAAAACAAAGAAACTTGCGAAAAAAACTGTGCTGAAATCAAGGCCGCTTTTTCAGAAATGATTTAGTCTAAAAAAACTTGAAAAAAAATTAAAAAAAATAAAAAAATAGCAAAAAATCACTTGACTTAATAAATAGGAAATGTTATTATAGGTAGGCTGCACACGAGAGTAGCGTAAGGCAACGGTTTGTTGCTTAATGAAGATTGACAACTGCATAGAGCATTAGAAGTAAAAACTTTTAATGAACATTCAGCATTTTGTTTTTAGCGAAAGCTAAGGATAAAAGAAGAGTGTAACAATAAAGTACAGAAGGCAAAGATAAAAAAAGAAATAGACTTTAAATAATCCTAAAAAGATTAGGTTAATGTGGAAACACATACTAAGGTCTAGAATTTTCGAAACGTAAAAGGTAACGAGAGAAAATAATTCGACGGATTGCGAAAATGCAATCAAAAAAGAATAAGCTACAAAGAGCGTATGGAGGATGCCTTGGTACATGGCGCCGAAGAAGGACGTGACAAGCTGCGAAAAGCTGCGGTTAGTTGCAAATGAACGTTAACCCGCAGATATCCGAATGAGGAAACTCAGTACGAGTAATGTCGTACTATCGTATGATGAATCAATAGTCATACGAGGGGAACCCGGGGAACTGAACCATCTAATTACCCGGAGGAAAAGAAAGTAAAACAACGATTCCGAAAGTAGTGGCGAGCGAAATCGGAAGAGCCCAAACCATATATAGTAATATGTATGGGGTAGCGGACTCCCAGACGAGAAGACAAAGTTAGACGAAGATATCTGGAAAGATACATGAAACAGGGTAAAAGTCCCGTAGTTAAAAACTTTGTTAATCAGGGAGAATCCAGAGTACGTCGGGACACGAGGAATCCTGACGGAACATGTGAGGACCATCTCATAAGGCTAAATACGACCATGTGACCGATAGAGTATAGTACCGTGAGGGAACGGTGAAAAGAACCCCGGGAGGGGAGTGAAAAAGAACCTGAAACCGTATGCTTACAAGCAGACAAAGCACCACACGCGTGTGATGTCGTACTTTTTGTAGAACGGGCCGGCGAGTTA
>JAFQBR010000035.1 GCA_017399665.1 Clostridia bacterium
CAAAATCACAAATTATATACGTCCTTTTTGGCATAAAAATTTACGTTTTGGCTCGGTTACGTACGGAAAAGTACGCGCCCTTCGCCCAATCCGCATTTTTAAGCCACTAACTCGCATCTAAGCCTTAATTAACACATCAAAATCACAAATTATATACGTCCTTTTTGGCATAAAAATTTACGTTTTGGCTCGGTTACGTACGGAAAAGTACGCGCCTTTCGCCAAATCCGAATTTTTAAGCCACTAACTCGCATCTAAGCTTTAATTAACACATCAAAATCACAAATTATATTCGTTCTATTGCCATAAAAAGTGCTTTTTGCTCGGTCATGTACCAACAAGGTCACTCCCTGCGGGCAAAGCAAAAACGCCTCGTCTTACTCGCATCTAAGCCTTAATTGGGACTCTTCAAAAAAATCATTTGGAATAAAAACGCTTATATACTACTCAAAAGTTCGTTCTTTGCTCTTTTTTTGCAATTCCTACGTACCACAAGTACGCTCCCTTGCAAAAAAGTACAAACGCCTTCTCTTGCTTGTATCTAAACGTTTTACGCAAGGCTTATTCTCAAATGCTTTTTTATCATCGTCAAAAAGAGATAATTCTTATTTATTACCTAATTAGTGCTTTTTGGGGCGATTTGTTTGCATAAACCGCGGTATAGGTCGATTATCGCAATAAAACAATAAAAAAGCCTTGCGCAGAGCAAGGCTTTTTATATAACTTTTTACTGTTGTTTTACCGATTGTTCTTTTTTAAAGCGAGTAGGCGATACGCCTACCTGTTTTATAAATTCTCTGTTAAAAGAGCGCAGGCAAGAAAAACCGCATTTTTCGGCAATAATATAAATGGGCAAATCTTCACTTAGTAACATACTCTTTGCTTTGCCTATTCTTAAGCTGTTTACGTATGAGTGAATGGACGTTTTTGTTTCGCGTTTGAAAAATTTTGAAATGTAGGCGTAGTCATAGTCTAAATATTTGCTTACCGCCTTTAACGAGCAGTCGCTATCAAAATTTTGCGAAAGAAAAATAAGTGTTTTGCAAAGCAAGGCGTTTTTTCCATTTATCTCGCTTTCTTCATACTTTGCGCCTCTTTCAAACTCGCTAAGTACGGTGTAAATAAAGGCTTTTTTTAACAGATAGTCTTCTTCTGGAAAAATAATCTTGGGGCTTAAATAAAAGCTGTTGTCTTTGGGCTGTAAGTTTTGCTTGTTCCTATAAAATTCAGGCGCAAAGTCTAAAGAAAAAAGGCAGGCAACGTGCATTGCGCTTTCTAAAACCTCGTAAGAATGGCGCTGGTATGGAAATACTAACACGGCTTGGTCCTTAGTTAAAGTATAACTTTTGTTTTCAATTTTTACAAGCACCTTTCCTTCCTTAACCGCGTAAAATTCAAAAGCTTGGTGTAGGTGAGTGGGAAACCCCTCCGTCTTAGTGGGGCTATGGAGTATACAAACGTCGCTTATTGCAGAATGCTGACTTTCAAAAAACATATATTTACCATTAAAAAGACTAATTTTGTCTATTATTATACAACTTTTTGTATTGAATGTCTATTAAAAAAGTGGTAAATTATAAATGATGATAGTTATTGTCTAAAAAGATTAAATTTGAATTGATGACAATAAAAAGGAGTTTTATGGCATACAATTTAAAAGACTTCACAATTGAACAAAAAATCAAACTTCTTGCAGGGCAAGATGCGTGGCATACCGAAGATTTTGGCGGTAAAATTTACAAAGTCAAGGTATCTGACGGCCCCGTTGGCTTAAGAATGCCCACTAAAGACCCAGATAGCGGTAATTGGTACGATAAACCTGCCGTTGCATATCCCGCGTCGCACGTTTTGTCGCAAACTTGGGATACAGAGCTTGCATATAAGATGGGCGAATGTATG
>JAFQBR010000036.1 GCA_017399665.1 Clostridia bacterium
CATTGCTTTTTATATAATCGCAAACCTTTTCGGGAATAAAATCAGTTGGGGTAAGTGATAAAAATAATTGATTTCTAACGTAGGTGCTTGAAATTTTGCCATCTGTTGAAAAGGTAACTATTTCTTTATTAGTTTTTTCTTTAAAAGTGTTTACTTCCTTTTCAAAATCAAATCCTTTTCTGTAAGCAACTGCCAAGGTACAATATTCTAAAATTTGCTCTGGATTCTTCCAAGTTAAAAAAGCAGATAAGGAATCAAGCCCTATAAGCATATAAAGTTTTGCTCCCTTATATAGCTCGCTTAAATACTTTACCGTTTCATAAGTATAGCTTACGCCATCTTTTTTTAGTTCGTAATCACTAACGGTGACGTAATCTAGCCCATCAAAAGCAATTTCAAGCATTTCTTTTCGATGAAAATCGCTTACAAAATACCCCTGCTTTTTAAAAGGGGAAATTTTTGCAGGCATTACAATTACCTTATCTAACCCCAAAACTTCCTTAAATTTTTTGCAAATCGCCACGTGGTCGTTGTGAACAGGATCAAACGAGCCACCGAAAAAACCTATTTTCATACTCATATTTTATCACATAATTTAACTTATTTCAAGTTTAATTTAAATATTTTCCGTTAATAATTATATCACTATGAAAAATCATAAAATTATAATTATTACCGATACTTTGCTTACTATTTTTATATGTTTTTTTCTTTGCCTTCTAATGCTTTCTGCCCTTAGGATAAATCCAAGTATAAAAATCGCACTTTGTTTACTGTTTGCGCTTTGCTTTGGGGGGATAGTCTTTATTGCAAAGGTAAGAAAATACAAAAGTTATCTGCTTGAAAAAAAAGATGAAAAAGCACTTAAAAATATGCTTATATCACTTGAAGTAATGCCCGATAACGAAGCTATAGCCCTACTTTTTGATTTTTTAACAAAAGCCGGCATTGAATGCACCTATCAAGAAAATTATTTAAAAAGTAATCAATGCTACTACCTTTTTGATTTTAATTACTGCACCCCGCGTGAAAAAATTGCCACCGCATTAAAAAAATATAAAAACGCTAATTTGGTTTACTTTTGTATAACGCTTAGTGAAGAAGCCATTGGGCTTTGCGCCAACTTTAAAAACAGGCTAAAGATTGTAACGGGCGAACGCTTATTTTCACTTATGAAAAATTACGGGTTTGTATTTGAAGAAAATAGCCAAGTAAAAACACCCAAGTTTGAAAAGTTAAAAAAAGCTTGCACAAAAATTTTTACTAAAAAAAGAGCTCTGGGATTTGCTTTAATTTCAGCAACCCTACTGCTCTTTTCTTCATTTGTATTTTACCCACTTTACTATAAAGTTTGGTCTTTAGTTCTTATTGTTTTATCCGTTATATGCTTAGCCTTTGGTAAAAAGGAAGAGCCCTTAGCAGAAAATCCACTCACTTTTGATTAATATTCAATGTGTTTAAAGTCTTTTTTACTGCTCTTTCTGTAAATAACAATCTTTTTACCTGTAACTGCAACAACCTCAGCATTTAAAGCCTCTGCTAGCTCTTGAGCAATATACTTAGGATCATCATCATTATTATTTAAAACACTTACCTTGATAAGCTCACGCGCTTCAAGAGCCTCAGATAAAGATTTAATAAGATTTTCACTAATTCCGCCCTTACCAACTTGAGTTATGGGCTGAATAGTTTGCGCTAAACTGCGTAAATTACTTCTTTGTTTTGATGTAAACATTTTAATTTCCTCTTTTTATAATGGATTTATCGCATTTAAAAGTTTATATTTTTAAATAATTACTCGCTTTAAGTAGCAATAAAGATTAATCAATAAAATCAAATTCAATTTCACCGATTACTACGATTGAGCCTTCCTTTGCTCCTGCATTTCTAAGAGCTTTAATAACACCCTTATCACGCAAAGTCTTTTGGAAATATGCAAGTGAATCGGTATCATTTAGCACAACGTTTCTTTCAAGCAAGTCAACTAAAGGACCTGCAACAACAAACGCTCCGTCATCATCACGGTAAATTTCGAATGAGTTTTCATTCTTCTTTTCGTAAGCAAATGCTTCGAATTCAATAGGCTTAACAGGGGGAAGTTCTTTTAACTGCTCGCTAACCTTATCTAAAAGCTCTTTAACACCTTCGCCTGCGATTGCAGAGATAGTTACTATATCATGCTTTTTGCCGAATTTTTTAATAAACGCCTTAACGTTTTCTTCTGCACCAAAAATATCCGTTTTGTTTAAAACAACTATTTGTTTAAGCTCTGCTAGCTTTTCGCTGTATCCCTTTAATTCTTCATTTATCTTAACAAAATCATCTAAGGGATTTCTTCCTTCAACGCCAGAAGCGTCAACTATATGAACAAGCATTCTTGTTCTTTCAATATGACGTAAAAATTCGTGGCCAAGTCCTGCGCCTTCTGCCGCACCCTCAATAAGACCTGGAATATCTGCAACGATAAAATCCTCTTCATTATGTCTTACAACACCAAGATTTGGGGATAACGTTGTGAAATGATAGTTTGCAATCTTTGGTTTTGCGCCAGAAATTTTTGAAAGTAAGGTAGACTTACCAACGTTAGGAAAGCCAACAAGCCCTACGTCTGCAATAATTTTAAGTTCTAAAACAACTCTTTTAATCTCCGTTTTTTCGCCTTTTTGAGAAAAGTGTGGGGTGTGTCTACGGCTGGTACAAAACTTTTTATTACCTTTACCGCCCTTACCACCTTCTAAAACGACCTCTCTTTGTCCGTCGTGGAAAATATCACAAATAATACGGTCAGTTTCCTTATCGCGAATAACCGTACCTAGGGGAACAAAAATTTCAAGATCTTCACCGCACTTACCCGTGCAATTTTTAGGCTCGCCCTTAACGCCATTTTCTGCAAAATATTTATGCTTAAACTGAAAATCAAGCAAGCTAGTTTTATGACGGCTACCAACAAAAACGATATTACCACCGTTACCACCATCACCGCCGTCCGGTCCGCCGTTTGCCACGCCTTTATAACGAATAAATGACGTAGCGCCGTCTCCGCCGTCTCCTGCTTTAATTAAAATACTCTCTTTATCAACGAACATAATTCACCTAAATATGCCTTTAATCGACCTATAGCCCTTTGTTTTTATTATAATAATCGCAATACTGCTTAATTTCACACGTACCGCAAGAGGGGTTTCTTGCGCTACAAACTTCTCTGCCATAAAAGATAATATAGTGATGACAATCACTCCATTTTTCTTTAGGTAAAAGCTTTTTTAGCTGCTCCTCAGTTTTTTCTGGCGTAGTGGCGCAAGCCATACCAATTCTGTTAGAAACTCTGAAAACGTGAGTATCAACGGCTATTGCAGGAATACCGAAAGCAACCGAGCTAACTACGTTAGCCGTCTTTCTGCCAACACCTGAAAGGGCTAGCAACTTATCGTATTCGCTTGGTACTTCACCGTTATATTTTTGCAAAATATCGTTTGAAGCTTGCAAGATGTGTTTAGCCTTATTATGGTAAAACCCACAAGAATAAATGTATTTTTCAAGCTCTTCTTGTGATAAGGTAATCATTTTTTCAGGTGTTGGATAATTTTCAAAAAGCACCTTAGTTACTTTGTTTACCCTTTCATCCGTGCATTGTGCAGATAAAATTACTGCCACCAAAAGCTGATAATTACTGCCGTATTCTAATGCTGGGCGTGGATTTTTATACCGTTTTTCAAAATACTCTATTATTTTTTCGCAATATTCTTTATTCATAAGTTTTTCCGCGAGTTATATTTTAACATAAAAGTGTTTTTTTTACAATCATTTTAATTATATAAATTAAAAGTCCCGTTTTTGTTTACGGGACTTTTTGTTAAAATTTAATATTTTTTAATTAAAGTAGTTTTTGCACCTATTCGTTTAAGAGTAAATATTCCGTTAAAGGTGGGAAAATACCCTCGCTTTACAAGTGAATAGGCTCTACCTGCGTCAAGCAAAGAAATATTTACGGAAAGACCGCAACCAATTTTTATTTCTTTTGGAATAGGGGTAAGCGTTGCCCTTATTCCAAGTTCTTTACATTCGTTTAAAAACTCAAAAACCTCTGTTTTGGTTTTGAAAGTAACAACCGTCATACCTTCTCCTTTTGTCTTTAGCGTCATAAAATGCGCCCTGTTATAATATATTAAATAAAGGTGTTTTATGTGAAAATATGATATATTTCGACAATGCGGCAACGGGCGGAACAAAACCCGAAAGAGTTATAGAATGTGCGATAAACGCTATGAAGTATTTAAACGTTAACGCAGGGCGAAGCGCACATAGACTTGCTGTTCACGCAGAGGAGCTTATTTATAAAACAAGAAAAGCCGTTTGCTCTTTTTTTAACAGCGATTGTTGCGAGCAAGTGATATTTACAAAAAACTGCACTGAAGCATTAAATTTTGCAATTTTAGGGCTTGCCAAAAAAGGTGGGCACGTTATTACCTCTACTTTTGAACATAATAGCGTTTTGCGCCCACTTTACCATTTAGAGAAAACGGGAATTATTAGCCTTACCGTTATAAAACCTAATAAAGGAAACATCATTTTAAAAGAGGACGTTGAAAAAGCGCTTACGGATAAAACCTATATGGTATGCTTAACCTGCGCTTCTAACGTAACGGGCGAAATTAACGATTACGAAGCTATAGGCGGACTTTTAAAGAAAAAAGGCGTGCTTTTTTTAGTTGACGCAGCTCAAGGCGCAGGACATCTAATTTTAGATATGCAAAAGCAAAATATAGACGTACTTTGCTTTTCTGCCCATAAAGGAATTGACGGCATACAGGGAATTGGATGTTTGATTTTTAAAAAAGGAATCAAAATAAATCCTATTACTTTTGGCGGTAGCGGTAGCGAAAGCTTTGCTACCCTTCCAAGCGGTTACCCAGAACTCTTAGAATGCGGAACTTGCAATTTACCGGCAATTTGTTCGCTTTATGAAAGCATACTTTATACGAAAGAAAACTTGATTGAAAAACAGCATTATTTAATTGAGCTTACAGCAAAATTAATTAGCGACTTAAAAAAAATAAATGGGGTTAGGCTGTATTCAACCCAAAACCCCATAGGTATTGTAAGCTTTGCTTACAAGCATTATTTCTCGCAAGAAATAGCAGGTATTTTATCTGAAAAATTTGATATTGCCGTTCGCGGTGGGTTTCACTGTGCGCCCCTTGCCCACGACTTTTTAGACACAAAAACAAACGGACTTATTCGAGTGTCTTTTTCACAATTTAATACCGTAAGTGAAATTAGAGAATTTATTTTCGCATTGAAAAGCGTTGACAAATACCTGTATTTTTAAGCTAGGCATTATTTTTTAATTTGGGCAATCACTCGTTCAAGCTGTTTGCGCTGATTTTGATTGAGCATAGGCGAAATAGTAGCAACAAAGTTTTCTATTTCATTATTAGACAACGTTCCGTTTGCTTTTGCCTTTTTTGCTTCGCTCATAATAGCGGTAAGCAACTGACTTTCACTTGCCCCTTCGTACTTAGATGCTACCCTATTTAAAAGCTCAAAGGCGGTTTGATTATCTTGAATTTGCTCGCTTTGACCATTTTTTGTTTGATTATTTTTTGCATAATCACTAAATTTTTTCATATTTACCCCACTTGAAAACTGTATAATATATTTATGCAGAACATAAAATATAATGTTACCAGGGAGTTTTGTTTTATGAATTATCTACCTGTAATTTTAGCAGGCTGTTTACTTTTATTTCAAAAAAAAGAAAATTATAAAGAAATTTTAAGCAAAATTTCTATTGAAGACGCCTTTAATATTATGCAGTCTCTTGGGCTAAACGGCGAGTTTTTACAAAGTGTAAAAGCTTTTTTGCCAAGCCTACTTTCTAACGAACTAGACCTTTCTTCTATTATACAAAATATTATGCCTTTAGTTATGAATTTAGCAAATTCAAACCAACAAAACACGCAAGCTAACTTAGATGATTTGACTTTTGTTGCGCAAGTTGAAGAACTTGCTGGCGAAGAAATAGCTTCTTCCTTGCAAGATTATTTTAGTTAAAATCCACAGATAATCGAACTATAGACCAACTTTTTATAAATTTATAAAATTAAAAACACGCTTTTTTATTAAGCGTGTTTTTGTTTTAATCATTCTTAATAATACCTTCTTTACCAGAAATTAAATCGCTTGCAGATGCCCTTCTTTCCGTTGAAAAAGCATACTCACCATCTGGCTGAACGGTTAAAAGAATATCCCCTTGTAGATCCGTTCTATAAATTACTGCACTCACTTCAATAAGATGATCTAAAGTGATTTGGCGCGGATGATTATACTTATTATTTTCCCCGCACATAATAACAGCTTCTTCAGGCTTAATCTTTTTAAGTAGCTCCCTTGAGGTGGAGCTTTCGCTTCCATGATGACCAACCTTTAAAACGTTTACGTCCGGAAAGGTTGCATAATACTTTAAAAGCTCATCTTCTACAACCATTTCAGCATCACCTGTAAACATTATACAAAAATCGCTGTACGTTAAAGTAAAAATGGGCGAATAGTCGTTTGCCTCAGAATACCCAATTTCGGGTATATTGGCAGTAGGTGTTAAAAAATCAATAGAATAACTGCTTTCAACCCCATTATAAGTAAAGACTTGAGAAAAATCACTATCCTTATTAAAATATTCCCAACCACACTTTTCATCAAGCAAAGCAGATAAAAAGTTTTTATAAGTTTTTGTTGAACAATTTTTCTTTTTAGTCGAGCTAGAAGGCATATTAAAGCTTTCTTCAAACTCATCTAAATCCTCACCGTTATAGTAAACGAAAGGTCTTAAGCAATAACTTACGTCAAAGGCTTCAAACACCTCTTGCATACCGTCAATATGGTCTGCGTCTGCGTGAGTTGCAAGCACCAAGGTTATTTCTTCTACCTTTAAATCATTCAAATAGTCAATAACGATATCCTCTTTTCCGTCATCCCCAGCATCAATAAGCATATTTTTGCCGTCTGGGAACTCAATAAAAATGCAATCCCCTTGCCCAACGTCTATAAAATGGATTTGCAAGATATCACTATTTGCAGTCGTTGCAGTATCCGTAAAGACTTGATTTATACCGCTAAATTTATCCTTTTCTTTCTCTTTATTATTGTAATAATAAAGCAAAGCGACGGCAAGAATAATTACAACTATTAACACGGTAATAACGTCTGAAAAGGTGTTTTTCTTTTGTTTCTTTCTAGCCATAAAGCTCCTAAAATTTTATAGTTATATTACGTATAAAACGGCAACCTTTAAATAAATACTTTCTTCAAAGCCAATTAAGGATGCGTGATCCTTGCCCTGCGTGCGTAATTCTACCAGCTTAACTCTTTTACCGCTTTCGTGCGCGCTTTGGGCGAGCATTTCGGTAAACTGCTTAACAGAAACGTGCTGTGAACAGCTACAAGTAATTAAAAAACCGCCCGATTTAAGCAACTTAAGCGCTTGAATGTTGATGTCTTTATACCCTTTTAAGCCTTCTTTTACGGTATCTTTACTCTTTGTAAAAGCTGGCGGATCTAAAATAATGGTATCAAATGTTTCGCCCTCTTTGCGGTATTTTCTTAAAAGCTCAAAAACGTCTGCTTGAACGGGTGTAATGACCTTTTCAAGCCCGTTAAGCTTTGCGCTTTCCATAAGCATATCAAGCGCCCTTTGGCTTACGTCTGCGCTGTAAACGCTTTTTGCGCTGTGCTTTGCGCTACATAAAGAAAACCCGCCAAGATTACAAAAGCAATCTAAAACCTTTGCTCCTTTAACGTAATGCTTTACGTTATCGCGGTTTTCCTTTTGGTCAAGGAAATAGCCTGTTTTTTGCCCTTCTATAATATCAACGTAAATGTCTAAGCCGTTTTCGTGAATTTTTACTTTGCTTGGGACTTCGCCGTATAAAACGCCCTTAGCTTCTAAAAGCCCTTCCTTTTTTCTAACAGAAACGTCGCTACGCTCGTAAATACCTTTGGGATTAAAAATCTCTACCAAAATATCTACTATCATATCCTTACGCTTTTCCATACCAAGCGCAAGAAATTGACATGAAAGATAATCGCCGTATTTATCAACGATTAAAGCAGGTAGCATATCTGCTTCGCCAAAAACTACTCTGTAATTATCACTATAACCTAATTTTAAGCGGTAATCGTTTGCAGCCTTTATACGGTTAAAGAAAAACTGTCGGTCAATTACTTCTTCTGTGTAAGAAAGAACTCTTACAATAATTTTTGAAAGGTGATTAATATAACCAAGGCA
>JAFQBR010000037.1 GCA_017399665.1 Clostridia bacterium
TACTGCACTTGAAGATTACGGTGCTATTTGGAACTTTGATGATCCATCTATCGTAGCAAACGACTACAATGCAAATTCAGGCGCATCTTTCTATTCAGAATGGTTATCTTCTCATGATGGAGAAGAAGGTGTTCTTGCGGTTCATAACACACAACAAGCAGAATGGAACTGGAACATAAGAATGTTAAACGGTTATACCGACCTTATTAAAACAGATGCAGACTTTGCAAAAATTACTGAAGCAGATGCATTATTTATTAGAATTAAATCATCAGTTGCAAACGTAGTAACAATTTACGGGGCTGATGATATTGGTGCTAGCTTAATTTGTTATGAATATAATGTACCAACCGAATGGACAACTTTAGTAATTACTGGCGAAAACCTAGAACATTTTAAAACATATCAAGCACACTATCGTGGAGCTATTAGAATGCCAATGAAGTTTGCGGGAACTATTTATATTTCTGAATTCTACATGGGTAAACTTGAAAGCGATTCTATAACTGTTGATAAAGGTAGTGAAGTTGAAATACCTGCAATTCCTTATGATTTATTTAGATTCGATGGTATTACAGCACCAGACGGCTCATCTGTTGAATTAGTTGACGGTAAGTTCGTTGCTTCACAAGGTGGTGCATATACTCTTTCTTACACCGCAGTAGATGAAAATGGTTTACTAGTTGTTGGTAGTTTTGTAGTTGAAGTTTTAGGTACACCTGTTGAAATGGGTGCAATTTGGGACTTTAACGATCCAAATATCGTAGCAAACGATTATAATGCAGAGTCAGGTGCATCTTTCTATTCAGAATGGTTATCTTCTCATGATGGTGAAGAAGGCGTTTTAGCTGTTCATAACATTTACCAAGCTGAATGGAACTGGAACGTAAGAATGTTAAACGGTTATACCGATCTTATCAAAACGGATGCTCATTTTGCAAGAATAACAAATGCTAATGCACTATTTATTAGAATTAAAGCATCGGTTGCAAACGTAGTAACAATTTACGGTACTGATGATATTGGTGCTAGCTTAATTTGTTATGAATATAACGTACCAACTGAATGGACAACATTAGTAATTACAGGTGAAAACCTTGAACACTTCAAAACTTATCAAGCACACTATAGAGGCGCAATAAGAATGCCTATGAAGGTTGCAGGAACTATTTATATTTCTGAATTTTACATGGGTAATGTTAATGTTCTTGCTCCTACTAATGAAGTTGTAAACGCAGGTGAAGTTGCTATTAGCGATAACTCTTTAGCTCTTGGGTGCAAAAACGTAAAATACTCAGTTGCTAAGGCAGATGGTACACCTGTAACTGTTACAGATGGTAAGTTTGTTGCAGAAGAAGGCGTTTACGTTGTTTCTTACACAGGCGTTTATAATAACTTAGGTTTAAGCGGTAGTTATAGCATTCTTGCAGTATCTGCGAACAACGGTGATTGGAATCCTGCATTAACTGATTGGGGTAAACAAGGGGATGCAGCATATGACAATATTAGTGTAATACCTGGTATTGGTTATAGAGTTGAGTGTAATAATTCGGCTTGTCATACAAGAATGCCTTCATTAAAAGAATATATGCAAGCAAACGGTTTAACTACAGTAACTATTAAAATTTATTGTGTAACGAACGTTGCTCTTGGTTCTACATTACATGGACATACTGATACAGTTAACTATAGCGCTGGTCAAGTTGTTGTTTTTGAAAATGTTAATCTATTTGAGGCTGATTATTATATTCAATCTATTTGGAGTTCAATGACTTATTACGTAGTTATTGACCTTGGTTTAACAGCATAATAAAATAAGCCATACTTAACAAAAAAACTCCCTCGTTTTAAACGGGGGAGTTTTTATTTGTTAGGGTGGTAGTATAAAATAATAATTTTTAAATTTAAAATAACCGAAAAACTAAACAGTCTTTCGGTTATTTTTAGATAATGAGAATTGAAAATGATTTTTAAAATTTAGCCATAAACCAACCGCCGGCAGGAACGAATACTTTGTATTCGCCATTTTCATAAGATTGAATTTTTCCGTCGCCTTCAAGTTGTATTAATTCTTTACCTTTGCAGTTAACTGTAACAACAGTATCTGCTTCGGCAAGTAATAGTTCGCCCTTTTCAATAGTGCGATCAACACCACTATTGTTAAGTAACATAAGCATAAAGCTACCATCTTCAAGTTTATTAACAAGAGTATGAATATTGCCTGTAACTTTGCAAGGAAGAGTTTTTTCGAGAATAGCTTCAACATCTTCAACTTTACAAATTTTATCAGCGTATTTTGTTGCAAATTCTTTAGAACCAGTTAAATCAACTATATATTCGTAATTTTCTGCCTTTAACGAGCCTTCGTTTACTATATCGCAAGCATCTGGTAGTTTGCAGTTACGCATTGAACGAATTTCCCAGTCTGTACCAATCATTGGGTAAGCATCTGCAAAAATCTTTTGTAAGCCACAACGCACAGCATCAACCTTTTTACCCATTTCTGGGGTAGCAGGCATACCAAGATATTCTTTTTCAGAACGAACGTGTATAGAATCTAATGCAGGCATATCTTCGGGAATAACAACTGCAATAGGTGTTATCGTTTTACCAATATTTGGGTATTTATCAACAAATTTAATAAACTCAAGTTTAACTTTTCCATATGGAGAAAGTTCAAAGTTTTTCCAATCGTAAAAAGTATTGCACATACCCCATTCTTCCGACATATATTCAGCACCTGCAAAGTACGAATATAAGTGAATTCTGCGTTGTAATGAGCGAGAACTACCGCCGTTTTCATCTAAGTATGAGAATGGAAAGTCATTTGTGTGTGCACGTATGTTCCATTCGTTTTTGCCTTCACGTTGATAACAGCATACGCAACATGGATCGCCTCTCCAAGGTTCGTAATAAGTACCAAATGAGAGGCCGTGTGCCTTTGCCATACCCCTTGCGTGTGCGATTTGAACTCTTGTATCGGGTGTTTGCGCTCCAACTTCTGGCATAAAGCGCTTTGCGCCATTTTTAATTTCTAAGTTCAAGGCTAAAAAGAAACTGTCAACAGGAATTAACATTCCGCCCGTACGTTTTTGACGGTCTTTAAAAAGTTTTTCAGCATCTTTCATAAACTCGTCAACATTTGTAGGACAACCATTTTCGGCTAATTCTTTTGCGTTCATTGACTCTAAGAATAGGTGAGACATAGGGTATGCCCTTCTAATGGTTTCGATAATATCTTTTTCGGTCCATTCCTTAATGCCGTTGCCATTGCATTTGTTTAAATCGGATAAGAAATTGCTCATCCATTCGTGCATTTGAAAACCCCAAAAATTATCGCCAAGCATTTTTTTGTATTCGTTTAAAAGTTCTTGGTTGTATGGGTAATCTTCAATAAAACAACCACCTTGTAAACGGTCGATATAAAAGGCGCATTTGCGTTCTTTTAAAATATTATAAAGTGCTCCGTTTTTTGCGGCAAGATTATTAAATTTATGTTCGTCAATTAAGCCAAGGTTTTGATTAAACTTAATACCATCTTCTTTTCTTACAAGGCCCGCTTTTACTTGTGCATCCCAAGTTTCTGGGTGATAACTATGTAAATATATAAACATAATAGTCTCCTTTTAAAAAAAATTCTATAAGTTAATATATCATAAAAGACAGTTATTGTCAATATCAAATATTACTTTTTTTATTCCAATATTTGTTATTTTAATTTTTATTTTTTTTTGTTTTTTCTATTGACATTAACGCTATTTAAAGGTATACTTACAGTGTGTAAAATTGCATGTTTTTATTTAAAATTTTAAATGTTTTATGCGAGGATATTTTATGAATAACGCAAAGTGGATTGGATTAAAAAAAGGCGAAGACTTTCCTATTAAATTTGAAGAATATACGAAAGAAAAAGTACAAGAATTAAAGGCTAAAGTCAACGTTGATAAACGATCTCTTTTGTTTAGAAAAAAATTTGTTGTAAATGGTGAAATACTAAGTGCAAAATTAAAAATTAGTGGGCTTGGATTTTATGAAGTTTTTATAAACGGTATCAAACCCGACGAATCAAGAGTGCTAACCCCCGTAACTTCAGATTATTTTTCGTTAACTCGCTATGACAGTTACAACGTTAGCTCTTTAATTAAATTAGGTGAAAACACTCTCTGCGCAGAAGTTGGCCCAGGTTGGTTTGTTGGTTCGCCTAAATATTGGGGTTGGCAACAAACTTGGTATGGAAATCATAGACTTATTGCATGCTTAACGTTAGAATTTGCCAATGGGAAAATTGAAAGAGTATATTCCGATGAAAGTTGGAAAATTTCTAACGGCATGATTACTGAAAGTTGTATTTACGATGGTGAGAAATGGGATTTTAACCTTTATAAAGGCGGTTGGATGAATGCAGATTTTAATGATAGTTCTTGGCTAAGAGCCGAAGAAGTTAACGCGCCTACAACAAACTTGGTTGAATCAATAGTTCCGCCCGAACGTATTATAAGAGTTTTAAAGCCTATTAAATCTTGGAAACTTAGTAATAACATAATTATATATGATTTTGGTGAAAACGGTTCTGCAATTCCACGCGTAACTATAAAAGGTAAAAAGGATGACATAGTTGTATTAAATCATGCAGAATTTATAAAAGAAGATGGTACTTTGGATTATCGCAGTAATTCTAATGCGTTAGTGCAGGATACGTATATATTGGCTGGCAACGAACCTACTGTGTGTGAAGTAAAGTTTAGTTGGCATTGCTATAGGTATATGAGTATAACATTATCATCCCAAGAAATTGAGGTTTTAAAGGTTGAAAAGTGCGTTGTTCATACCGACCTAAAACAAATAGGTGTGTTTGAATGTGGAAAAGAAGGGTTTAATAACTTCCATCAGGGTGCTATTCGTACTCAGCTTGCTTGTTTGCAAGGGATTCCTGTAGATTGCCCACAACGTGAAGAAAGAAAAGCATGGCTCGGTGATGCTCACGTAACTGCGGAAATGTGCTATTATAACTTTGATATGCGCGATTTTTATAAATCGTTTTTAGAGGATTTAAGAGTGGGAAGACCGGATGATAGTAAAGTAGTAACTTTTTTAAGTCCTGGCGCACCATATGAATCAACCTTTGTTATGTATGGGGATAGAAAGGAGCGTACTTCGATTGACTGGAACTTGGCGTATCCTATTATATTAAACGAGTATTATCAACGCTATGGTGATAAAGAACTTTTAAAACATCATTATGATACTTTAAAAGAACATACCGATTATTATGTTAACCTTTGCGAAGATGGTTTTATTCCATTTTGTTGGTTTGGTGATTGGCTTACCTTTGATTATCCTGAAAATACAGTAAATAGGGTTGCTTTTTCGGTTGGACCCGATTATCATCGACAAAATCCACCATACGCCGCAACAATGTTTTTCTGTGCTACTTTACGGATTTTAATTGAAACTGCACGTATTCTTGGTATGAATGATGACGTTGAATTTTATTCAAAACAACTAGAGTGTAGTAAAAAAGCCATTTGTGATAAGTATTATGATGCGCAAACAGGTATTTTAGGCGGTGGTGGGCAATTTTTACAAGCCTACGCATTAAGCGAACATATTGTGCCTGAAAAAGATAGAGAAAAGGTTTTTTCGCGTCTTGTAGAAGCTTTAGAAGAACGTGATTGTCATTTAATTTGCGGTATTTTTGGTTATAGAGTTATGTGCGATGTATTAAACTCCTTTAACCGCCGTGATTTGATATATCGAATTATGGCAAATGAAGGATATTTATGTCCACAACATTTTTTAGAAGGTGGTAGAACAACTTTTACCGAATCGCCAGATTGGGATGGTAGTGGTTGTCATTGTATGTGGGGTAGCCCTGATGCTGCTTTATATAAAGTTTTTGGTGGTATTACTATCGATAGAAGAAGAGAGGTTGCAGTGGAAATTCGCCCCTATTTTGTTGAAGAGGTTGGATTTGTTCATTGCAAACAACTAATTGACGAAGGTGAAGTATCTGTAGATTGGGAATATACTAATGAAGGTATAGTTATTAATATAAATTTACCTATAAAAGCAATTGTTTCATTGCCAAATGCTGAACAACGCGTTTTAGATGCTGGGAAATATCATTTCGTTTTAAATAAGTGAGAATAATTTTTATGGATTACAGTAAAGAAAAATTTGATATCATTATTCAAGGCGGTCAATCAAACGCAGAAGGTTATGGTAGAGGAAAAGTGGATAGCCCATATATTCCCAATGAGCAAATTTTTTATTTGAATAATATCGATTATACATGGGATCATCCCAATCGCATTTTTACATATACGGATGCATTTGCGGTTCAAATTGCGAAAGAATGGGAATTCGCAGGAAATCCAAAAGATACTTGCGGAGATTTTTCTTTATCATTTGCTCAAGAATATATAAAAAGGGGTTATCTGCAAGAAGATAGAAAAATTTTAGTGGTTCGTGCGGCTGTTGGAGGTACGGGTTTTTACGATCATATTTGGGGTGTAAATGATCCGTTGGGAGAACGGTTATATAAAATGACCGAATATGCTTTGTCTTTAAACCCCGAAAATAGAATTATTACCTTTTTATGGCATCAAGGGGAAGATGATGTTTGTTTAGGTAACCCTGTTGCAAACTACTATTCTCAATTAAAAGCACTTTTTGATAAGGTTCGTGAAAAATTTGGCAATATGCCATTAATTGCAGGGGATTTTGCGCATGCATGGAAGGATTATTTACCTGCCGAGCCTATTAGAAACACAATTCGTAAGGTAATCAGCGATTGTGGAAATGGGTATTTTGTTGAAACAAATGGTTTAAGCTCTAATAGTCAAGTGCTAGGGGATACTGATGCGGTTCATTTTTCGAAAGAGGGAATTTATGAACTCGGCAAACGTTATTTTAATGCGTTTATGCAACTAAAAAATAATAAGGATTAAAAATAATGAAAAATACTACTTTGCTTTGGAATGACAAAGACGTTAATATCACCATATATAAACCCGAAATTTCTAAAAGCGACTGTATTGTTGTTATTTTTCCAGGTGGTGGATATTGCGCGCGTGCGTGGCATGAAGGCGAGGGCTATGCCGAATTTTTTAGTAAAAACGGAATTATTTCTGCTGTTGTAGATTATCGCGTTTATCCCGATACCTTTCCTGCTCCGCTTGCAGATGCTCAACGTGCAATCCAATTTGTGCGCAATGAATCACAATTATTAGGTATTGATAAAAATAAGGTTGCGGTAATGGGGTCATCTGCGGGTGGACATTTAGCAGCTCTTGTTTCAACCTATAATCAATTAGTTTATACTAGCGAAGATGAAATTTCTAAAGAAAATTTTAAGCCGAATGCTCAAATACTTTGCTATCCCGTTATTGATTTATTTAATGAAGAAATAAGGCATTTAGGATCGGCTGAAAGTTTGCTTGGAAATATGTTTCCAAATTATTGTAAGCAGTTTTCGCCAAATTATATTGCAGATAAAAACACTCCGCAAGCCTTTATTTGGCACACCTTTGAAGATACCTGCGTGAATGTGTTAAATAGTATTGAATACGTAAAACGATTGAAACAGGTTGATGTTAATTGCGAATTGCATATTTTTCCTAAAGGAGAACATGGTTGCGGATTATATTATGAAAACGATTCTATTGCTTGTCATAATCGGGAATGGAGTACGCTGTTATTAAGATGGTTGCAATTTGTTGGTTTTTATAAAACTGGAGAAAAAAATGATAAATAAAAAAGAAAATACAGTATCAGCTATTGGTCAAATGGAAAATTTAGAAAACGTTTATCATTTGGGTAATCCATTAGCAAAAAAAAGATTGCTTATTATAGGGAATTCAATTACCTTACATGGCCCTCGCGCCGATATAGGGTGGCACTATAATTGGGGGATGGCGGCAACAAAGCCTGAAAATGATTACGTACATAAATTGTATGAATATTTACAACGCGATGGGATAGACGTATACATACGGGTACGCCAAGCCGTGCAGGAATGGGAATGTTGTTATCCCAAAGAAAATGTGTTGGATGCATTTATGGCAGATAGAGATTTTCAGGCAGATATTTTACTGTTTCGTCTAGGGGAAAATATTCAAGCGGAGTATATTGGCAAGCCGATTGATGAAACCGAATTGTTTGTTAAAATGAAAGAATTGGTGGAATACGTAGTACCGAACGGAAAAGCCTTGTATTCTACTTGTTTTTGGAGTACGGTTTGGTCGGATAATTGTATTAGAAAGCTTGCGGAAGAACGGCAAGAACCAGTAGTGGAACTCGGACCATTATCGTTAGATCCTTCTATGAAAGCATTTGACGATTTTGAACATTGGGGCGTTGCAAATCATCCAGGTGATAAGGGAATGAAAGCTATTGCTGATTTACTATATGAAAAACTAATAAAATTGTTTTAAATAATTAGTTGTATTAGGATATTATAAAAATGACAGATTATTTTTATTTAATTACTTCGCTTGGTTTTGTTGCTTCATCAAGTATTTTGGCTGGGTTTTATAACAAAAAAACCGATGGAAAAGATGGTGCATCATCTTTATATACGTTATTGCTTATGTGTAGCGTATTTGCATTTTGGTTGGTTACTTTTTTAACCGACCTACAAGCTCATTGGGGAGTTGTTTTATATTCCTTGCTATTTGCTGGATGTTACGTTATTTGTAACGTTGGATTGATAAATGCTTTAAAAGTTGGCTCGGTGGCACTTACCTCGCTTTTAATGCAATTAGCACTTATCGGAGTTACTATTTGGGGATTTATTTTTTGGCAAGCATCTATTACGCCATTAGTTATTTGTGGATTGCTTCTAGTTGTAGTGGCATTATTCTTATGTTTATGGAAGGGCAAAAATGCTAATGAAAAGTTTAATTTTAAGTGGCTTTTTTATGCGCTATTGATGTTTGTTGGAAATGCTGGTTGCGCAATCGTACAAAAAACACAACAGATGCAATTCGACGGTAAATATGGTGGGTTTTTAATGCTAATCGCTACAGGCATATCGCTAATAATTAGTGTTGTATCATATTTGCGTGATAAAAAATTTACAGATAAAAAATTATTGTTGCAAACCTGTGCCTTTCCAGTTTCAGCAGGTATTTGCAATGGTTTATTGAATTTATTTGTAATAATATTAGCGACTTCTACTCTATCGCCAAGCTTGATATATCCAGTTATTGCAATTGGTGGGCTTATGTTAACAACAGTATTTTCTGCCTTTATATTTAAAGAAAAAATGTATTGGTGGCAATGGCTTGGGGTATTAGTTGGAACAGTTGCAGTAGGAATTTTATCCATATAAAAATAATTTCACTGTAAAAATCGAGGGTTAAAATGAAAAGAATTGAAGAATTTAATAGAATTGGGGTAGAAAAATCAAGAAGTTATTACATTCCCTTTTCAGTAAATGATAAATTTGTTTTTAAGCATAAAATTTTAGACAGAAGTGCAAGTAGTCGCTTTATTTCGTTAAATGGTATTTGGAAAATTAAAGAGCATAAATGCTTTAATTCAGTAGATATTGGCGAAAAATTAAGCAATACTATTCCCGTGCCATCGTGTGTGCAACTACACGGGTATGACCATATACAGTATATTAACTGTAGGTATCCATTTCCTGTTCGCCCACCATACGTGCCAAACGAAAATCCAACTTATCATTATCGTAAAAGTTTTAAAATTAGCGATTTAAGTGAAAGATATTATCTTAATTTTGAAGGCGTAGATAGTTGCTTTTACGTGTATGTAAATGGAAAAGAAGCAGGGTATAGTCAAATATCGCATGCAACAAGTGAATTTGATATAACGGATTTTTTAAAACGAGGAAATAACGTATTAGACGTTGTTGTGCTAAAGTGGTGTGCATCGTCATATTTAGAATGTCAAGATAAATTTCGATTCACAGGTATTTTTCGAAGTGTATATTTATTAAAACGCCCTAAAAAACATATAACTGATTTTAAAATAACAACGCAAATTGATGGTAACGATGGTTTGATTGAAGTAGATAATTATAGTGATATATCTTTTGAAGTAATTATTTGTAATAAAAAATACTCAGTTTTACCAAATACAAGTATTACTCACCGTATTAAAAATGCAAAATTTTGGACGGCAGAATGCCCACATTTATATAATGTTTTGTTGCTTTCTAATGGTGAAAAGATTTTACAAAGAATAGGTATTAGAACTTCAAAAATTGTTAACGGTATATATCTAATTAACGGAAAACATCTAAAACTAAAGGGTGTAAATCGACATGAAAGTAACCCTATTACCGGTGCCACTGTTACAGTTGAGGATACTATAAAAGATTTAAAGCTTATGAAATGGGCAAAAGTGAATGCAATAAGAACTTCGCATTATCCCGATATTCCTGAGTTTTATGAGCTATGCGACGCATATGGGTTTTACGTTATGAACGAAGCAGACCTTGAAACACACGGAGCAGTTACTTCAACTGGTGGATGGGATTTAGATACTTGGGAAGAGTATGCTAATAATGATTTATTCGTTGGCGGAATAACTGATAGACAAATTACGCTTTATGAAAGAGATAAAAATCATTCTTGTGTAATTATATGGTCGCTGGGTAACGAAAGTAGTTTTGGAAAAGCTTTTTATCCTGGTATTGAGTATATACGAGCACGTGACTCTCGTCCAATACATTATGAAGGTGTTTGGAATATTCAAGATAGAGAGGCGTACTACAATGCCAATATTGATATGGTTAGTCGTATGTATGCTGAGCCAAGCTTTTTTGATGAGTATTTATTAGATAGCAGAGAAAAAAGACCTTACGTATTATGTGAATATTCTCACGCAATGGGGAATAGTTGCGGTGATTTGCAAGATTATTGGGATAAAATAAACTCAAACGACCGCTTTATGGGTGCATTTGTTTGGGAATGGTGCGATCATGCAATTAAAACGGATAAAGGCTTTTTATACGGCGGGGACTTTGGTGAAAAAGAACACGATAGCAATTTTTGTGCCGATGGATTAGTTTCGCCCGATAGAAAGATAAAAAGCAACCTTTTAGAATTGCGTGCTGTATATGGAGATAAGCCACGATGCGATTACGTTCCAGAGCAAAAAGTATTAGCAACGCTTACAACCGACAATTCAATTTGCTATAAAATAAATGAGTTAGGGCAACTTTGTTCTGTTGGTACAAGTAAACTAAAAAAGCCTTTTACAATTAATATTGAACGTGCCTTTATTGATAATGATATGCTATTATTTCATCCTTCAGCTGAGGTTCGAAAGATAAAAGATAATTGGGGATTTTATGAAGATTGTAGCCAAAAACTTTATTCAATTGAAAAAAGTAATAGCGTAGTTAAAATTTGGGGTGGAATTGAAAAGAATTGTTTTTCGCCTATGTTAACCTTTGAACTTAATTATTCTTTCTTTAAAAATGGTGTAGATATTGAACTTTCGTATAAAGCGGCAAAATACGTCACCTATTTGCCTAGAATTGGGTTTGAGTTTGCTATTGATAAAAAGTATAAGGATATAGAATACACGGCTTATGGGCCACATGAAAGCTATATCGATAAACATAGGGCGAGTGACTATGGTAATTATAATTCAACAGTGGATAAAGAATACTTCCATTGGGTTAAACCGCAAGAAACTGGAAGTCATTACGCAACCACCGAATTAAAGCTTGCAAATGGAATGCAAATAACTGCAGAAAAACCTTTCTCGTTTAGTGTATTGCCTTATTCTACAAATCAAATTAAAAATGCAAAACATGATTTTGAATTGCCTAAGAGTGATGCCGTGTACGTTAATTTAGATTTAGCGATGAGCGGAATTGGAACTTTTTCTTGTGGTCCTGAACTTGCCGAGCAATACCGTGCTCCAAGGGGAGGAAAAAATAAATTTAGAATCATATTAAATAATAAAAGCTAATTATGGAAAAGGTTGATTTAGCTAAGTTTATGAAGAAAACAAAACTAAAAAATTTATTGGTGTATTAAAATTAAAGCAATTAAAATAGGAGAATAACATGAAAATAGTATTCTTTGGTGATTCAATTACCGATATGGGTAGAGCTCGCGACGTTGATGGACAAGCGTTTGGTTATGGTGTAGGCTACGTTAATAGTATTGCAAGTACGTTAAAATATGAAAATCCTGAAAAATATGAAATTATCAATCGTGGTATTGGCGGAAATCGAATAGTGGATTTATATGCTCGTATTAAAGCAGATGTTTGGAATTTTAATCCAGATATTCTTAGTGTGCTTATCGGTGTAAATGACGTGTGGCATGAACAATGGGGAAATGGTGTTGATTTGGAACGCTTTGAAAAAATATATCGAATGTTAATTGAAGATACAAAACAACGTTTTCCTAATATTAAGTTTATACTTTGTGAACCATTTATTTTAAAGGGTTCTGCAACAGAAGAAATATTTGAAGAACTTTGCGAAGTAAAAAAATATGCTCTTGTTGTAAAGAAACTTGCTAAAGAGTATGGCACAGGTTTTGTTGCATTGCAAGAGAAGTTTGATGAAGCCGCTGAAAAACATGGTTCGGCTTTCTACTTATATGATGGTGTTCATCCCGATATAGCTGGTGGAAAATTAATAGCTGAAGAATGGTTGAAAACCTTTAAATTTTTAGAGTAATAAAAAAATAAGGAAGAAAAGATGAAAAATATATTAATTTTTGGCGATAGTTATTCCACTTATGAGAAGTATATACCTGAAGGATATGATACGTTTTATCCTTGTTTAGACGTTCAAGAAGTAGAGCAAACTTGGTGGGCAAAATATATTAGAAAGATAAACGGACATTTGGTTCAAAATAATAGCTTTAGCGGCTCTACAATTTGTTATACAGGCTATAATGGGGATTGTTCTAATACGAACTCATTCATTTATCGCTATAGACAAATGAAAGCCAACGGTTTTTTTGATAAAAATAAAGTTGATACAATTTTGGTCTTTGGTGGTACTAATGATAGTTGGGCTGAAGCACCACTTGGTAAAATGCAGTTTTCTAATTGGGAAGAAAGCGACTTGTTTCAAGTTTTTCCAGCTATTTGCCATTTTGCATATTGTTTAAAAAATGATTTGCCACATGCCGAAATTATTTTTATTATAAATACCGAGTTAAAGGTAGAAGTTCAAAAAGGTATTGCTGAAATAGCTAAATATTATGGATTAAAAGCACTTCAGTTAGAAGATATTGATAAGGCGGAAGGACATCCAACAATAAAGGGCATGCAAAGTATTTGTGACCAGTTGCTATTAATATAAATTTTTAACAATAAAAGAAGCCAAGGTGAGAATTTAGGCAAATATCAAATGGAAATACATGAGATGAGTGAAATGGCTTGTGTTTCATTTGGGCAGATGGCAATATCAAATCAACCTAGTTTTCATAAACCTTGGCTTTATACACTTTGTTGAAATCGTGAAAAGGCTGAATATTGGGTTGAAAAATTAGTTGATGAAGCTTTTTCTCCTGATTTTAACGGATACCCTGGAGATGATGATAACGGTACTACGTCTTGTTGGTATTTGTTTGCTTGTTTAGGGTTCTATCCGGTATGCCCGACAAGTGGTGAATATGTATGTACAAAACCATTATTAAATATTGAAAATAAACGGCAAAAAGATAGAACGCTTTAATAAAGATAAAGTGACTTATGATGAAATCATTAATATCTTGGTAAAGATAATGTGTCAATTATTTTTAATCCTAAACAGATTATAACATTAAAAATAAAATAAATCAGATAATTTATAATAAGCCAAACACCATTGCAAGTTTACATTTCTTTAATTGAGATGCAGGGCGGACACTGTGAGCATACATCGAAAGTTAATGAGAATGGTGAGTCAATATTTGCTAAAATAATATTGGATTTTATAAATAGGGTAGAAAACTAATAAATAATTAAAAAATAAGTTAGGATGAGAATTTATGAAAATTGAAAAACTATATCCAGTTTGTAAAGATTATGTTTGGGGTGGTAATAAGTTAATCTCAGAATATGGAAAAAAAACTAATGCAGCTATTTGTGCCGAGAGCTGGGAGCTTTCTTTGCATAAAGATGGACCTACTTGTATTTCAAATGGTAAACCACTTTTAGAAGTATTAACCAAGGAAGAAATTGGTACTAATGCTAGTGAATTTGAATTTTTCCCATTACTTATAAAACTGATTGATGCAAGACAAAATTTATCCGTTCAGGTTCACCCTTCTGACAGTTATGCTTTAAAACATGAAAATTCTTTCGGGAAAACTGAAACTTGGTATATTGTTGAAGCAGAAGAAGGCGCTGGTATTTACCTTGGTTTTAAACAAGACGTTACAAAAGAAGAATACGAAAATGCTATTAAAGAGAACCGCCTAACTGATCTTCTTAATTTTTACGAAGTGAAAGCTGGCGAATGTTATTTTATTCCGTCAGGTACTATTCACGCCATAGCAAAAGGCTGTTTAATATGCGAAATTCAGCAAAACAGCAACCTTACCTATCGCGTTTACGACTACGGGCGCGGAAGAGAATTACACCTTGAAAAGGCGCTTGCAGTAACCAATTTGAAAAAACATGAAAATAAAACCTTAAGTGGTGATAATCTCGCTATAAGCAAATATTTCACCGTTAAAAAACTTTATTCTTTTACTCAACCGCTCAAAACAGACTGTAAAACTTTTCAATGTTTAACTTGTGTTAAAGGCTCAGGAGAAATCGAAGGAATGAAAATATGCAAGGGTGATAGTTTCTTTGTTCCTGCAAATTACGGCGAGTATACGCTTTTAGGAGATATGGAAATAATTTTAACAGAAGTCCGCAAGTATTATATAGGAATAGACCTTGGCGGTACGTTTATAAAGGGTGGTATCGTAGATGATGGGGGAAGAATTGTTTTTGAAACAAAAGTGCCTACAGAGAGCGAGAAAGGCCCATTTGGCGTTACGCAAAACATTGCTAAGCTTTGCAAAATTCTACTTGAAAACTGTAACCTTACAACCGATGATATAGTAGGCGTTGGTATGGGCGTTCCGGGGATGATAGATAGCCAAAAAGGTGAAGTAGTTTACTCTAACAATTTAAAATGGGAACACTTTTTTATCGCTGAAGAATTAAAAAAATTAATCTCTCTCCCCGTAAAAATTGCAAATGATGCAAACGTTGCGGCTCTTGGCGAAAGTAAGTTTGGTTGCGGCAAAGAATATAATAACACAGTTATGCTAACTTTAGGAACGGGTGTTGGCGGTGGCGCCGTTATTAATGGCAAATTATTTGAAGGGAATTGCTCGGCTGGCACAGAATTTGGACATAGCGTTATAGTTGCAAATGGAGAACAATGCACTTGTGGCAGGAAAGGGTGCTTAGAGGCATATACATCCGCAACTGCGTTAATCCGTGATACAAAACGTGCAATGATAAATAATAGAGATAGCAAAATGTGGGAAATTGCCGACATAGAGAAAGTAACAGGTAAAACTGCTTTTGATTACGCTAATGATGATGAAAGTGCAAAAGGTGTTGTAGATAACTATTTAGAAAAACTGGGTATTGGAATAACTAACATTGCAAATGTGTTTCGCCCAGAAGCAATAATTCTTGGTGGTGGTGTATGCGCACAAGGAGATAATTTAGTTAAGCCTTTACAATCATATTTAAATGAACAAATATTTGCTGGTAACAAAGGACCAAAAGTAAAAATATTAATTGCAACTCTTGAAAACAGTGCTGGGATTCTTGGGGCTTCAGCTCTTTGGAGAGATTAAAAAATATAAATGTAACACAAAAAAAGCCGAGTGGATTAAAAAATCCGCCCGGCCTTTTGTTTTGTAGCTATATTATATAATAATGAAAGCAATAAAAATATTTTTTAATTTTTCTAAAAATATTGTTTTATAAAAAACTTGCAAAAAAATTTTACCAAAATTTCACATAAAAATTTAAGTTTTTGCCAAAAAATTTTGAGTAAAAAAAATCGCTGAAAAAATTTCATCAAATTTTCACATAAAAATTAGCTAAAATGAGTACAAAAATAGTAAAAAAAGCCCTTTTTAGGGCTTTGGTTAAAAATTGAAATTTTGGTATTTTTTACAAAAATCAATATATTGTGGTAAAAGAAAAACTCAACCACAACCCGTTGGGGTTCGGCTGAGTTGCTTTTGGTAGCCCCAAGGGGAATCGAACCCCTGTTTTCGCCGTGAGAGGGCGACGTCTTAACCGCTTGACCATGAGGCCTTATTTGAACATTTAAATATTACCATAATGATTAAAAAATAGCAAATATTTTTTAGATAATTTCAAATTTATTTTAAAAAAGATGGTTAAATATTAGAATTTTAATACATAAAAAATAAATTCTGTTAAAAAATATTGTTATGCAATCAATTATTATATGCGTTGCAATATATGTTTTTTTGTTTTTTCCTTTGTTAATAAAAGTGCAGGCAATTTGCGATTTTCAAATTAAAAAGGCGTACTTTTGTGTTTCGCTTTTTAATATTTCAATTTTGGGTGGATATATTACTGCAGAAAAAACAAAATTTAATATTAATTTGGGCATAAAAAATATTTGTTTTGATTTAAAAGATTATTTATTTGGTAAAAAGAAACTTGGTAAGATGAGTGGAATGTCGGTCAATAGTGTTAAGTCTATGCTAGTTTTACCTTTTAAAGTTGAGACCATTGAGCTTGCTGGGGGAATTAATCTTATAAATAATACGATTTGTCCTGTTATAAAAAACAAATTTCCATATATTACTTTGAATAACAATTTATTTATTGTTAAAGAAGATTACAATTTAGCTGTTTTAGAAGTAAAAGCTTTTGCAACGCTTTTTTCTTTATTAATGATTGCTATAAAAAAAATAAGAGAAAAGGTGATAAATGCAATTAACAAACAAAAATAACGTACAAAAAGTAATTGAATCTGCAATGGAAAAAATTAATGAAATTAAGGCAACTCAAATAGTGGGTGAGCCTATTAAAAATGAATTAGGGCAAACGGTAATACCTGTTTCTAGCGTAACCTATGCCGTTCTTTCAGGAGGCGGTGAATACGGTGACGTTAAGATTGCTAAAGAGGTAGGTGACCACTTTGCCGGGGGAGAAATAACGATCTGTTCGTTAAAGCCCAACTGCTTTATTATTGATAATGGAAATGGTTTTTTTATTACTAAAAACAGTGACGTTTTAGAGAATATCTATTCAATAATTAAAGTAATTTCAGAAAAAATTAAATGAGGAGCTGACTATGAAAAATATTTTAAAATACTTGATTTTCTCTTTAATTTTTAGTGTTTTTATGTTTGGCAGAATTCCTTTTGTATATGCTGATAATACAACTTGTGAAATTGTTATTGATCAGGAAAGTGGGCGAGTTTTATTTTCAAACAACGAGAAAGTTAAACGGGGTATGGCAAGCACTACTAAGGTGCTTACCTGCATTACGGCTATTGAGCATTATGATTTGAATAAAAGGATAAAGATCAAAAAAGAATGGACAGGAATTGAAGGTTCAAGTATATATTTGAAGGAAGGGGAAGAGTTTACTGTTAAAGAGCTTTTATATGCTTTGATGTTGCGCTCTGGAAACGACGTGGCAGTTACTTTGGCATCTGCGTTAACAGGTAAAGCAGAAGATTTTGTTGCTTTAATGAATCAAACAGCGCTAAATATTGGGGCATACGACTCTTCTTTTAAAAATCCACACGGGCTTGATGAAGATGGGCATTATACAACAGCTTATGACCTTGCGCTAATAACGAGATATGCATTAAATAACCCTACGTTTTGTGACATTGTTAATACAAAAAAAGTTACAATTGGGCAAGGGGAAAGTGTAAGACTTCTTATTAATAAGAACAAAATGCTTTCTCAATATCAGTATGCGACGGGAGTTAAGACAGGTTATACAAAAAAAACAGGTAGATGTTTAGTTTCTTCGGCAGATAAGAACGGACATAAGTTAATATGCGTAGTGCTTAATTGTGGACCAATGTATGAACGCTCAATAGATTTGTTTGAAAAGAGTTATGAATTATATGATAGAGTTTTAGTTTTGGATAAAGAGCGGGCAGTAGGAAGTTTAACATATAAAAATAAACCTGAAATTCCTGTATATGTAAAAAATGACATTTTTTATCCTTTGACTAAAGAGGAGCAGGCATGCTTAGAAATTAAATTAATTCCTTACAAAAATTTAGAAATTAGTTCAAAATTTGCCGAGGAATGCGGGACAATTGAAATTTTCCTAAAAAAACAGTTGCTTTTTCGCGAAAAAATCTATACTATTATAGAGTAAATAAATTTAGTTGGTGTAAAAATGAGGATTAATAAATTTTTAGAACAATGTGGGGTAGGTAGCCGTCGTTTTTGTGATCGCTTGATTTCAGACGGCAAGGTTACGGTCAACGGAAAAATTTGTCCACTAGGTTTTGACGTAGATGAAAGACGTGATAGTGTTCTAGTCGAGGGGAAGAAAATTACCCTCGTTCAAAAGAATTTGTATTACATAATGAATAAGCCTAAGGGTTACGTTTGTACCGTAAAGGATGATTTGGGTAGGAAAACCGTAATGGATTTACTTCCTAAAACTGCTTCTCGCGTTGTTCCGGTTGGTCGACTTGACTATGATTCAGAAGGGCTTTTAATTTTTACTAACGACGGCGAATTAGTAAACCGATTAACTCATCCTCGCAATGAAGTACCTAAAACTTACGTATTAAAAGTTGAGGGAACTGTAACAGAGCCTATGATGAATAAGCTTCGTACAGGTGTTGAAATTGACGGTAAACTTACAAAAAAATGTAATATACACGTAGTTTCAACTGATGAAAAGTATACAAAACTGTCTATAACTATATCGGAAGGTAGAAATAGGCAGGTGCGCAGAATGTTTGAAGCTGTTGGAAAAGAGGTCGTATTTTTAAAGCGCGTAAAGATTGGTGATCTTGGGCTTACAGGTCTTGACCGCGGTAAATGCAGACCGTTAAGTAAATATGAAATAGACTACCTCAAAAACATTTAATCTACATAGCATTTTTGCAGGAGGTAGATTGATTTGAAAAGAAAAATTCACCCGATTATATTGTGTTTACTAGCATGTTTTATAGTTTTTTCTATTGCCATGGCAATTAAAATTTATATAAATTTTAATGCTGTAACGCTAACGGGGGAATTTTTGTAATATATAAGGAGCAAAATTTTGGATAAAAATAATAATTCGACAGAAGCTATCGAATATAAAGAGATTGTTGACCAAATAAAGCGCGAATATAAATCAAAAATAGAAAATGTAATACAAAGTGCAAAAAAGCAAATGAGTAAAGAAGCAGCCGGTATTTTGGGGCATGAGTTTGCTCAGTTGCTTTCTAAACGCAAAGAATTAGTAGACTGCTTTGGAAAAAATGCAAAAGTAGTGCTTAATTTTGCTGTAAAAAATGGTATGGCAACAGAAATTAAGCAGCTTGGTGAATGGTCTAAAACTGTAACAGATAAAAACAATTTGAAAAAAAGTGAAGGTAATAAGCTTTTTGAAGCACTTGTTGATAAAATTGAGCAAATTAATCCTTCGATAACTAGTCCGCTCAGAGATAGCGAAAGCGAATTAGTTGCCAATAACAGAAGACTAAATGAAGTTGTTCAAAGCAAAAAAATAATGCTAAAACAATTGGAAAAAGAGCACCGTGAGAATCTACAAAAACAAATTATAGAGCTTGTGCTTGAATTCAATAAAAAAATATTAGTTGTAAATAAATCTTTTGGAATAGAAGGCAAAAAAAGTATTCATTCACTTGATTTAAAGACGGATAACGTTGAATTTGACGTTACAGAGGAAATTGATGAAGAAATTTATATTCCTGCTGGAAATGATGACATAATTAATTAAATTGAAGAATATATTTAAACCGTATCGATAGTGATACGGTTTTTTTTGTGCAAAAAACAAAATCGACAAAAAAGCATAAAATAAGACTAACTAAGACAAAAAAAATAAAAAAAAAGGGTTTATAATAGGTTGCAAGTGCTTGTTAGAATAAAAGAAAAATTAAAACAAATAAGAATTTTTAAAATCTTTATCATCATAGTTTTTTGCATAACGTTAGCACTTGGGTATTTTTTTAACAAAGATAATATAAGAGACGTTATGTGTGGCTATTCGGTTAAAAAGCTCCCTATTTATTCAGTCGAAAGAGAGGATAAACTAATTGCTATTTCTTTTGATTGCGCGTGGGGTAACGAATATACGCAAAAATTACTTGATGAAATGCAAAATTACGGTATAAAAGCTACGTTTTTTGCAGTATCTTTTTGGGTTGAAAAATACCCGGATGAGGTAAAGAAAATAATACAAGCTGGGCATGAATTAGGCACTCACAGTAAAACTCATTCACATATGAGCAAGCAAACGGCAAAGGAAATTAATGAAGAACTAATATATTCATCAAATGCAATTAAAGAAATTACCGGTGAAGAAGTTAAATTGTTTAGAGCACCTTTTGGCGAATATAATAATACCTTGCTTGAATGTGCGGAAAGTCTTGGACTCTATACTATTCAATGGGACGTTGACAGCCTTGATTGGAAGGATTTATCTGCACAAGAAATATCTATGCGAGTAATTTCAAGGGTAAAAAGCGGCTCAATAATTTTGTGTCATAATAACGGATTGCATACAGCGGAAAGCTTGCCTTTAATTTTTGCTACCTTGCAATCTAAAGGGTATAAATTTGTGAAAATTAGCGACTTAATTTATAAAGATAATTACACAATGACACACGAAGGTAGGCAGGTTAAAAATACGATTAATTAATTAAAAACGCACAGCGTTTGGAGGAAATAATATGAATTACGCAGAAAAACAGAACAACAAAGTGTATATTTTGGGTGAGGTGCTAACAAAAGCGGTATTTTCACACGAAGTGTACGGAGAAGGCTTTTATGAAATGAACGTAAGTGTAAAAAGACTTTCTGGACAAAGTGATATTTTACCGGTAACAATTTCTGAAAGGTTAATTGAAGCAAACAAATTGGAAGTTGGCTCTAAGTTATGTGCAATCGGTCAGTTTCGCAGTTACAATAAGATTGTTGATGGTAAAAGCCGTTTGATGCTTACCGTGTTTGTTAGAGAATTGTGTGAAGAAGAATATCCCCAAAACCCAAATAGTATAGCTTTATCGGGCTATATTTGTAAGCAGCCAATTTACAGAACAACACCTTTTGAGCGAGAAATAGCTGATTTGTTGATTGCGGTTAATAGAGCGTATAATAAATCAGATTATATTCCATGTATTGCGTGGGGTAGAAATGCAAGATTTGTTAAAAACTTAGCTGTTGGCGAAAAGGTTGCTTTGTCTGGCAGAATTCAAAGTAGGGAATATACTAAAAAATTAAATGATCAAGAAAGTAAGATAATGACTGCTTATGAAGTTTCTATCAGTCGTCTCGCTGCTTATGAAAACGTTGAGACTTTTGATTTGCTTTATGATTTTGGAAATAAGAAAGCAACTGATGCGATAAGACGTATAATAATTTAAGATAATGTAGGAAGAGTAAAAATTACATAAAAATAACGTTAAGCCCTATAAAAACATTAATAGGGCTTTTATTGTGCATTTTTTTATTTTTTGCACAAGATAAAAGTGATAAAAAAGCAAAAAAGGGTTACTTTTCTTGACAATAAAAACCGCTTGTTATAAAATATAAGTATAGAGTAAACTTTTTAACGGATACGAAATGGATAATAATATAAAGGTTGAAAAGGTACAAAAGAGTCAAAGAACGGGAGAAATGGGAAGAAGTCATATTTCATTTTATTTCTTTTACACTTTGTTTACTATTTTTGTAAGACCGTTTTTAAAAATTAGATTTAAAAGAAAAATAAAAAGATTAGAAAAGCCAGCAATAGTACTTTGTAACCACGGCTCTTTTACCGATTTTTTCTATTCAGGAATTATATTAAGAAAGGATAACCCACGTTACGTAACTGCAAGGCTGTATTTTTATAATAAGACAGCAAATAAAATTTTAAGAAGTATAGGCTGTTTTCCCAAGAGTATGTTTACTTCAGATATAGAAAGCGTAAAAACTTGTTTGAAGGTTGTTAACAGCGGTAACGTTTTAGCAATGATGCCCGAAGCTAGACTTTCTACCGCCGGTAAATTTGAAGATATTCAAGATAGTACCTTAAAATTTATTAAAAAAATGGACGTTAACGTTTATACTCTAAAAATTAGCGGTGACTATTTTGCATTTCCTAAATGGGCAAATTTTCCGCGCTTGCGTTCACTTGTTGAATGTGATTTAGAGTTATTATTTAAAGCAGGGGAATGCTTTAAAATTTCTCAGGAAGAGTTTGATCAAAGGGTTATAGAAAAATTAAAATATAATGACTTTGAATGGATAGAAAAACATCCAAAGCTTCGTTATAAATCTAAAAAACTTGCAGAAGGCTTAGAAAATATTTTAAATATTTGCCCTCATTGCCATAAAAAACTTACTATAAAGGCAGAAAAACGAAAGGTTTATTGTAGTGAATGCGGTTTTTCTGTAACAATGAATGATAGATATGGGTTTGATGAAAACCCCTATTTTAAAAACTTTCAGCTTTGGTATGATTATCAAGTTGAATGCATGCGAAAGGAGATAATAGACGGCAGCTTTAGATTGGAAAGCAAAGTTGAACTTTTGCATTCGGATAAGACGGGTAAAAAGCAGCTAGTTTTAGCAGGTGAAGGCATTTGTAGGCTTGACGAGCAAGGATTGCATTACCTTGGAAAAGAATACGGCAAAGACGTTGAATTCTTTTTTCCGCTTGAAAAGATTTATAGGTTACTTTTTGGTGCGGGCGAAGACTTTGAAATTTACGAGGGTAGCGAAATTTATTATTTTAGACCTGAGGACAGAAGAAGCTGTGTTATGTGGTATACGGCAAGTATATTGCTTAAAGAGGTTTATAATAAATAGGTTGGTGAATTATGAGTGAGAATAAAACTAAAGAAAAAGCATTTTCTACTATAAATACCAAATCATTTATAACGGTAATGATTCTTTTAACCGCTATTTTGCTTATTAGCGGTGGCTTATCTTATTTTATTCCGCAAGGAGCATTTTTAAGAGATAGTGAAGGTGTTATTATTCCA
>JAFQBR010000038.1 GCA_017399665.1 Clostridia bacterium
AAAGCTACCAATGACTGATTTTGTTTACAAGTTTAACCACGAAGGCTTTTTTGGATTTTCTTTAACCAAAGATTTCCACGAATTCTCTTTTGCTCACTTTGCACCCATTATTTTATTGTGCCTAGCTCTTTATTTTACTTACCGCTATCGCGAAAAAATTGCAAGATGGAAAGGCGAAGAAACATTACGTTTTGTTCTTGCTGCAATAATTATTATTAACGAATGCGCCTATTGGTGGCGTTTAATGTACGTTGGCAATGGCAATAACGGCAAACAACTTTTAACTAAGATACCACTTGAAGTTTGTCAATGGTCTGCATTTTTAGTTTCTTTTATGATAATGAAAAAGAGCAAGCACCTTTACGACATAACCTTTTATATATGTTTATCATTAGGTGTTATTCCTCTATTTACCCCTGCCGTAATTTCTAGCACAGGGCCAAGATATTGGAGATATTATCAATTTTGGATTGAACATCTACTTCCCATCTACTGTGTATTATACGTTACTTTTGTACACGGATTTAGACCTAATTGGCGAAAAGTCTATAAGCCTTTATTGCTTTTAGGTTGTATGGCAGTTCTTGCAATTATAGCTAACCTAAATATTCCCAACGCTAACTTTATGTACCTTGCTTCAGGAACAACAGGTGATTCTATTGCAAATATACTCCCCGAAAACATTTGGGTAAGGCTTGCTTTGTATGCGGTAATTCTGTCTGTACTTTTCGCCCTTATTTCTCTTCCACAAATTATTGGTGAAATAAAAAAGAAAAGAGCACTTTCTGCAAAAATTCCCGAAAGTGAAGACAGAATAGAAGAATAAAGTAAAAAGCGCTTATTAGTGTTTTGCGTAAGTGGGCTACTAATTTACTTGATATTACTTATTCGCTAAGACAAAAAACACCACTATAATAACTTAATTTATATCAAAAAAGGCTTGAGCTGTAAAAAAACAGCCAAGCCTTTTAGTTTTTTTATCTATGCAAGAGTGATTAAATAGCGCATATCTTCATCTGAAATAACAAAGTTTAATGAAGCGTTTTCTTGCATATATTCTTTATGCGTACTTTTAGGTAGCACTACAAGCCCAAGT
Source organism: Clostridia bacterium (assembly GCA_017399665.1). The sequence goes on from JAFQBR010000038.1 coordinate 1,097, forward strand.
TGAAGGTCAAATTTTATACAAAGTTGGGCTACGCTTACCCCGTATTTTTTAGCAACGTCTGCCACTTTTTCGTTCTTTAACAGTCGGCCTGTCCCTATGGGCGAATATGCTTCAACAACTATTCCGTTTTGCTTGCAATATTCAATAATATCTAGCGGAACTTCCCCGGCAAAACAGCAAATTTGATTTACGTGCGGAAGTATCTCGCAGTTTTCTTGAATATTTTTAAGGTCATTAATTGAAAAATTAGAAACGCCTATCGCACGAAGTTTGCCCTCTTTATAACCTTCTTCAAGCGCTTTATAAACAGCAACGTTTTCCTTATCGTAAGAATAAGCTCCACCTATCATCTCATCCCAAGGACGGGGTGCGTGAATAAGCATAAGGTCTATATAATCGGTATTTAAGCGCTTTAGCGACTGCTCTATGCTTTCTTTTGCTAAAGCATAGTCCTTACACTCTGCCAAAACCTTACTGGTAATAAAAACATCTTCTCTTTTTATACCACTTTCCTTAATACCCCTACCAACGCCACTTTCGTTACCGTAAGCAACAGCAGTATCGATATGTTTATAGCCAACGCTTATAGCATCCTTAACTGCTCTTTGCGCTATTTCGTCTGGTATTTGCCAGGTGCCAAGCCCCATTGTTGGAATTTGCACACCGTTTTTTAACTGTATTTTTTGGTTTAACATTATTTTTTACCTAAAATATAAAGATTTATTTATTAGTTAGCGATTTTTATATGTATATTACCAACTAAATCTTCGTTTTTAATATAGATTTTTTGTGTTTTAAGTTGCTCGTCGTAAACGCCATCAACTAAAGAGCCGTTAACGAAGAATTTTCTTTCGCTATTATTTTCGTTAACTACTTCAACTGTAACCGTCGCGCCCTTAACGTTCAATTTCATTGTAACGCTTTCTGCCGGTAAATCCTTGGCTGGTGATATTGTAACGCCGTTTAAATCAGGATTAACACCCAAGATACATTTAATAAGTATTTTAATTAAAACGTTAGCGCTACCTGTGTACCAGTCGCTCATAGATTCGCCATCCATCCCGTATTCTTCGTTATAAGAATAAGAGTTAGACATAATAAATGGAGTTGTTGAAAGATACTCGTGAGTAATAGGAAGTGCCTTATAAAGCTGTTCCCAAGCAAATTCCGTTTCGCCTATTAAAAATAAAGCCCAAATACCAAACAGCGTTGCGTGAACGTAAGTAGCGGCGTTTTCAGCCGTACCCTTAACAAGGTTGATTATACGCCCAACGCCTTTCATACCAAGTGGGAAATAAGGCTCGAAAGTTTTTAGGCCGTATTTACTATCTAAACGGCGCATACCTTCAACAATAGCACCTTTTACAGAACTTTCTTCCTTAATCATTTCGGAAATAATCCAAAAAGCGCTAGCAGTTAAGGTATCTCTTGAAACGCCGTCGGGATCGCAAAAGCTACCTATTTTATAGCTTCTCTTATCTCCCCATCCGTGTAAAACTTTAAGATTATCGCCTTGTTTTTCAATAGCAAACTCTCTTAAACCTTCTTTTATAGTGTTTTGAACGTTAGAATATTTGTCAATAAGCGCATTATCGCCGTTGTAGTGAGCAATAATTTCCTTAATTTCCGTTAAATTTCTAAATAACTGCAAGGTAGCCATTACAGATACGCCCGTGCCGTAATCAGAAGAACCGTCTAGCGATTCTCCAAGACCGTCTAACGCGTCGTTCCAATCGCCGTAAATAGCCCTTAAACAGTTTGTATGACCGTAATCAAGCTTACTAATCATGTAATCGATTATTCTTATTAAATGGCAATAAACGCTGTCTCTTTCATCTGATAAAAAGGTCTCTCTATCTACAAATCTGTAATATCCACAAACCTCGTCTAATATTGAATAATCGCCTGTAAAAGCAAGATAGGTATAAAGAGTATCTATAATCCAAACACCTTGGTCAATAAATGGGCGAAGGTCCATTCTAGGAACAACCCCTTCTTTGGGCGGGATAGAATATTGACGTGCAGGTCTGCCATCTACTCCTATAAAGCCTAACGCCTCCAAAATTTTTGCCTTACAGTCCGTAGGATTCCAAATAAGAGCCGCCTCTAACTGTTGAAATACGTCTCTTACACCAAGTAAAGCAACCCCTGAGTTCTTAGATAACGCGGCAAATTCCACCTGTCTTTGAACGTTTTTTATAAATTTATTAAGCAACTGAGCATTGAGCTTGCCATACGTTTTACCGAAGGTAATTTGCGTCATTTTAGCGCTCTTTTTGTCATCTTCAAGTTGAATTTTAGCAAGAATATCATCCACTTCACGAATGCAAAGAGGTTTATTAACTAAGTCATGCGCAACATTTTTATCCGCTGTATAAGTTAGTTTATAATCAGCGGTAAAGCTTTCGCCTACGTCAAGATCAAATTTTATAATTTCAGCCGCAACTGCAACGTCTGTAAAACGTGTGTTATATTTTTCTTTATTAAAGACGCCCGTTTTTAAACAGTCTGCAAATACGATAGGAACGTTAAGCCCACCTGTATAAACTGTGCGGGCAGTCGTTTTTTCAATAACACAATCTCCGCTAACCGCGCGGTTAAACACCCCGTAATGGTCAAGATGGGTAAATCTATCAAGGTCTTCAACACTTCCGAATAGATAACCGTTTTCGGTTGTTTTACATTCCTTAAACCAATTAGTTTCTACGTTTTCTGCCGTATCGTGCTTTAATAAAAAGTTAAAGTAGGGCGAAATATATAAGCTTTGCTTTTTATTACCGATATTTTGAGCAAAAAGCGTAAAATATACCTGCTTTTGGCTATCTACAAACGCCCTTAAGGCAAATATTACGTCATCTTCTTTAACAATATAATAAACTGCCTTTGGCGTGTAAACGGTATATCTTTCTGGATTTTTATCGTTTGCAGTAACGTCAAAAATAGAAACAGGCTTGTATTCTTCACCCTTTTTTATACCGCCAAACGCAGTTAAAAAAGGCTCTTTACCACCGCTTGCAAGAAGCAAAGTGTAAAAAGTGCTTTCGTTAATACAAATATATCCTGAAGAATACGCCCAAAGAGTAAAGCCGTCCGCACTATAAGGGTATCTACTGTCCCCTGCCTTTCTACCATTACAAATAATAGTAGTATCATCTAAAAACCAACTATTTTCTGGCAATTTACACTCTTCAATGCTTTTTGGATTTAATTTGATGTCTTCAAATTGTGATAAAAATCTTTTAATGCTATCTTTCATAAACACCTCAGGCATCAATTTCAAGTATTTTGTTTTTCATTGCGTTAATGATTTTTTGGCATTCTTCGCTTGTTTTTGCTTCTACGAATAGCCTTAATAGCGGTTCTGTTCCAGAAGCGCGAATTAAAGCCCAACAATCCTCTTTAAAATAGTATTTAACGTTATTGTTAAGTAAAGAAATCCTGCTTGCTCCTAAATATTCACCACTAATTTCACGAATTTTGTTAAATACGCTTAAATTAGATACAGTAACGGACTCTTCTTTGCAAACCATATTATATTCGGCAAAATCCCTAACCTCTTTCACTATTTCAGAAACAGGTTTATCCATAATAATTTGCATTTCCATAAACAATGAAGAAGAAAATACGCTATCTTTACCGTAAATATAATTTCTTACAGTTAAACCACCAGAACTTTCGCCGCCTAAAAGTGCATCCTGTTCCTTTAGTTTAGAAGAAATATTCTTAAAACCAACGTCTACTTCGTGGCACTTATATCCAAATTTTTGAGCAAGCTTATCTAAAATAACTGAAGTTGCAAGATTTTTAACTACGTCGCCCTTTTGACCGCGATATTGAACTAAATAATAATATAGCATTGCTAAAATATCGTTGCTGGAAACGTTGTTTCCCATTTCGTCCAAAACACCAAGTCTATCGCCGTCACTATCGGTTGCAATGGCATAGTCGTACCCTTCGCTTACAACACGCTCTTTAAGGTATGCCATAGCGCCTTCTGTAGGATTAGGCGGTACGAAGTTAAAAAATGCGTCGTGCTCTTCGTTAATAATATCAAATTTTTTAATGTTATACTGTTTAGAAAGTGGTTTTAAACCAACCGCGCCAACCCCGAACATATTATCGAACAAAATTTTTGCTTGATTGTTTTTTATTGCGGGGTCTATCATATTAATAATATTTCTAAGATAATCATCTAAGCAGCTTTTTACCGTAAGTAAATTTTGCTGTTTAGCTTTCGATAAAGGCATACTTTTTACTTGAGAAATAGAGTTAACGACTTTTTCAAGCGCACCTGTAAACACAGCGTCTGCATCTACACCATCTTTTAAAAACACTTTTATACCGTTAAATATGTACGGATTATGACTTGCGGTAATCATTACGCCAAGGTGGTTTCCCATTTGCTTGGTTGCCCCCATAACAACAGGCGTAGGCACGCTTTCGTCATTAAGAATAACTTTTAAATTATTAGCGCAAAAAACCTCCGCCATCCATTCAGCAGCGTAATCAGACATAAATCTTCTATCGTAACCGATAACAACCGGTGTATCCCAGCCGTTTTGGTTATAGACGTTTGAAAGCCCTTGGGCGATAAGTATTACGTTATTTTTTGTAAAATCTTCGCCTATAACACCGCGAAAGCCACCAGTTCCAAATTTAATCATATATTTCCTTCTTTAGTTATACGTTTCTCTTTTTGATTTCGTCTTTAATAACGAATTCTATTGCCCTTTCTATTGCTCCCATAATTGTACCGCTATGCCCAAGTCGGCCATAGCGAATTTTAAGTGCAGAAAGGTCCAATATTTTTTCTTCCTTTAAAAATGCATCTATTTTTTCTATATAAGAATACCCTAAATCGCAAACCTTACCGTTAATAATTATTTCTCTTACACCGGTAACGCCTATTATGCTTCTTATAAGCAACGCCATACCCTGCGCGCTTTTTGTTACGGCGCGGTTTTCTTTTTTACCGCCAAGGCGATAACCTTCTAAAAATTCAGTAAATGAATTGCGCTCGTAACCACTTTCCCTGAACATAGCGTTAATACTACAAATATCTTCAAAAATAAGCGTTTCTCCGTTATAAACTACGGGAATTGCGCCAAATTCTGAAGCTAACCCGGACTGACTTTCAAAAAGTTTGCCGTTAAGCCAAAGCGCACCACCCGTACCGTAGTCGTTATACAAAAGAACGGTGTCTTCACTAAGCGCCTGCTCTGCATTTTCGGCAAGGATTTGTAAGCTAGCGTCGTTTGCAAGAATAGTTTTTATTTTAAAAGTATTTTCAAATAAATCTACTAAGCTTACGTCTTGACAGTCTTGATATTTATATTGAGTTTTGTATAAAAGCCCGGTTTGAGCATTTACCTTACCGGGCAAGCCTATACAAATACACTTTACTGGGGAAGTTGCAAGCGCAAGAAGCTCTTTTACAAGCTCTATAATGCGCGCAAGAACTTCCCTAGTTATAATTTCACAATCTGGCAAAACACGTTTTGCCACAACTTCTTTTGAAAATCCTGCTAAAACGATTTTAATATCGTCTGAAGAGAAGTCTATGCCAATGACTGATGCGAACTCATTATTTACCTCTAACTGCACCTGTTTTCTACCTCTTTCGCCGTTAGAAACAGATTGACTTTCCTTTACAAAGCCCAAGTTTATAAGTTCCCCTACTATTTTTGTAAGCGCAGGGTTAGAAAGCTCTGTTTTTTCGGCAAGCTCTGTTCTTGAACAATCTGAATGGAGATCGG
>JAFQBR010000004.1 GCA_017399665.1 Clostridia bacterium
ATAACTGTAACGCATTGACCTTTTTGAACGTTTGCGCCAACCTTTGCTATAAGGTGAGCGTATTTTCTTAATGCGGTTTTATTCATAATTTTACTTCCTTTAAGTAATTTTTTTTGCGTGATTTTATAATAAATTGCGTGATAATCGACCTATAGCCCTACTTTTGCAAATTTGAGCACTCTTGAATAACTGCTTTGTAAATTTGCAAAACAGCCTGTTTTTCATCATCTTCTTGCATTAAGGCACTAACCTTTAATAGCACGCTTTCTTCACGAGAACAGTCTTTAACAGGTAAACCGCTATCCTTTTTTAGCTTACCAATAGCCTTGGCAAGCGCAAAGCGATTTTTTAAAAGTAAAGCTATTTGCTCGTCTATTGCATCTATTTGATTTCTTATATCCTGCTTTGATTTTTCCATAATAATTTAAGCTTTTACCTTGCTTTATTTATTAAAATTATACCTTCTAAAAAGGAAATCGCGCCAAAAAACGAAAGTTTTTCGGCGCGATAACGTTTATTGTACATTGTGATATGCTACTATGAAAATTATAGAAATAGCTATAAATAGCAATCCTACGAAAAATAAATAAGGTGAAGTCGTTACTTTATCGCCGGCTTTTGCCTTTTTGCTTTCAACGTATTCAGTATAAGTTTCTTTATCCTTAAATCTAGTTCTAGACCAGTTATGGTTAACTAATAAGGAATGAATTACGTACTGTATACCGTAAAACGCGCCGTGTGAAACACAAAACTGCAATAACCCAACACAAATGAGCAACGCACCCGGAACGGTAAATGCATCCGCAAGGACTTTATAGACCTTCACAGGATCTGTTTCGGTAACCAAGCCGTTGGTTATGCAAAGCGTACCTGCAAATAGCAAACCAATGGCAAGAGTTATCAAATATTTAATCCAAAGCTTCATAATTATTTAGTAAGCTCTTCCCTATACTTAATTTCTTCCGCGTCGTTACAGAAGATGAAGTGGCCGGGAACAACTTCCCTCATAGAAGGCTTATCAACAGAATAATCGTGTTCTGCTAAAGGATTGTAAATAATACGTTTTCTTTGTTTTTCGTAAATAGGATCAGGTAGAGGAATAGCAGAAAGAAGTGATCTGGTATAAGGATGCATAGGGTGAGCGAATAGCTCTTCTGAAGAAGCAAGCTCTACCATGTTACCAAAGTACATTACGCCGATACGGTCAGAGAAGTATTTAACAACTGAAAGGTCGTGCGCGATAAATAGAATGGTAAGACCAAATTTCTCTCTTAATTCGTTTAGAAGGTTAATAACCTGCGCTTGAATAGAAACGTCTAACGCAGAAACGGGTTCGTCCGCGATAATCATATCGGGATTCATAATGATTGAACGAGCAACACCTATACGTTGACGCTGTCCGCCGGAGAATTCGTGGGGATAACGGGTTGCGTGTTCACGAACAAGACCAACTAACTCTAACATTTCGTAAACCTTTTGTTCAATAACTGCCTTATCCTTTTCGCCGTTGATGATTAGACCTTCTGAAATGATATCCTTAACGGTCATACGAGGATCTAGTGAAGCAATAGGATCTTGGAAGATCATTTGAATTTGGGTTACGATTTTTGCTCTTTTAGCTTTGTAAAGCTCTGCTTTATATTCCTTTTTAAGGGCTTCTAATTCAGCAGGATCAGCTTCTTCCATAAGCTTATTGTATTTTTCTTTAACGCGTTCAA
>JAFQBR010000039.1 GCA_017399665.1 Clostridia bacterium
ATCGTTAGATAACCAGATTTTCATAATCTACCTCTCACGGACAAATTTGCGACCTTAATCGTTCAGGCAAAGGGTATAAAATACCCCTACGCATATCCTTCTGCTAATATTATATAATATATTTTAATAATAATCAAGTGTTAAACGAAAATTTTTTTGATTTTTTTAAAAAATTTCTTACTTTATCCACAAAAATATCCCTGTCGAAGTCGGTTATCAACATTTTTAGAGTTTTTTTATTAAATTTTTGGCAGTTTATCCACAAAACCAAGAAAACCGACCTATTCAAATACTTTTTAATTGTTTAAATTTTTTTAGCCCTTATTAAGCCCTCGTTATTAAATTATTTTAAACGCGCCATATATATGCTTAACCCCATTAAAAAGACTAATGAGTTAAGGTGTAAAAAATAAAAATAGGCGCAACGGTTTAATCGCTGCGCCTATTTTTATTAAATATTAACTATTATTCTTCGTCTTTGAAATTATCTTCAAGGTAGGTTTCAATAGCTTCCTTAGTTGCTTCAGACTTAAAGCTGATGCTATGACCTAAGTTAACGTTGATTTGTTCTTCGCTAACTTCCCTGATTTCTGCAATTTGTTCTTCGGTTAAAGCGCCGTTAGCAGCGATATCAGAAGCAAATACTAAAGCGGTATAGGGTTCTGCACTGTAAACAGAGAAGAAGTATCCGTTAAGAACTTCAGGGGTATACCAAGCAGAATCTGCAAGAAGAGTAACAGTTGCGGGCTCTACCTTATTACTGGGGGTAGTTAATAAAGCGTTAACGTCTACTCTGTAATAGTAGTTAGAAGAATCGGTTAAGTATACGAAACCGTCTTGCCAGAACTTAACGGTGTAAGTGATTAATTCCTTACCGTAACCGATAAGCTTTCTACCTTCGGGAAGAGTGGTATCGGTATAGTTGTATTCAACTAAGCCGTAAGTCTTATCTAAGTAAACGATACTGGTTAAGCTTCTGTACCAAGAGTTTGCGCTAAAGATAGTAGCAGCAGACTTAGAACCGTTATTTAAAAGAACTAAAGCTTCGCCTTGGTTGCTTTCTACGTTAGCAGAGCTTATGCCGGACTTAACAAGACCGTAGTAGTTGGTAACGGTGGTAACTGAAGTATCAACGTAAACAACGCTTAAGAATAGGTTTTCTGCAGTTTCCTTAATAAGAGCGATCTTAGCGCCGGAAATACCAAAGTTCTTACCGTTTAAAAGCATTTCCTTAGTACCGTCTAAATTAACGCGCCATAATTCGTTAAACGCTTCGTCCTTATCTAATTCTTCGTCGTGAGCGGTAACGGTGTAATAAACGTATTCAGATGCGCCGTCAGCAAAAAAAACTGATTCTACCTTTTGTGTTTCTACGATAACTTCTTTAGTTTTAGCGCTGATAATCTTAATAACGCTTTCGCTATCTTCGTTAACGGTTTTTAAAACAAGGTAAACTTCGCCGTTAGATTCAACGAAACGGTACTGAGTGGTGTTATCTTCAACGGTGGTG
>JAFQBR010000040.1 GCA_017399665.1 Clostridia bacterium
GGGTGTTATTGCCGTTGGTAACGGCGAGGTAGAAGGGGAAATCTTGTTTGAAGAAAGGGGAAAGGGTGGTTTTGGTTACGATAGCATTTTCTTTTCTAAAGAGCTAAATAAGAGCTTTGGCGAAGCTACCGCGGAAGAAAAATCTTTGGTTAGCCATAGAGCAAGAGCTATTCGCGATTTGCTTACTAAGTTATAAAAAATTGCGTACGTTGCGTAAAAAAATGACCTTTTTAACGTTAAGTGATTAAAAAATCGCTCTATTATAAGCAATTAAGTTATTTACCGCGCGCGGCTAATTAACTAAAAGGAGTATTTATGAAAAGCTATATTGTTTTTTCTGATATTCACGGCGATAGGCATTCCTTTTCGCGTTTGCAAAAAATTACGGAAAATACGGACGGTGCTTTTTTTGCAGGCGACGGAATAAGTGGACTTGGCGATTTTACTAATAAGCCCTTTTACGCAGTAAAGGGAAACTGTGATCTCGTTGGAGAGGAAGAAAAAATAATTCAATTAGAGGGGTTTAAAATATTACTTACTCACGGACATTTATACGGTGTTAAAAGCGGATATTTACGCCTTATTTACAGGGCGAAGGAGCTTGGCTGTGATATAGTTATTTTTGGACATACGCATCAACCTTTAATTATGCAAGAAGATGGAATTTTATTTTTAAACCCGGGAACTTGTTCTCTTTACGGTGCTAAAAAGACCTTTATTAACCTGTTTATATCTAACGGTAAGCCAAGTGCCATTATTAACGAAATAGGAAATTAGTTATGAAAAATTATCTAATAATAAACGAATTTTACAGTAGCGAAAGCTTTAATAAAATATATCAAGCCTTAAAGAACGCCTTTTTAGCGCGTGGCGAAAAGTTGGAAATTTTAACTAACGTTCAAGCTACACGGCTTTTAAACGAAGAAGGAAATAACCAGCCCATTTTGTTTTTTGATAAAGACGTTTATCTTGCAAGGCTGTTGCAAAAGTCGGGCTATAGGTGCGTTAACAGCCCTTTTGTGATTGAAATATGTGATGATAAGGCTAAAACGTATATAGAGCTTAAAGGAAAATTTAATCAACCCAAAACCATTCTTGCGCCCTTTTCTTACGACGGGGTTGAGCCTAACGGTATTTACTTTTTAGAAGAAGATTTAAGCTCTTTAGGCTTTCCCTTAATAGTAAAGCAAAATAAAGGCTCGTTCGGTCAGCAGGTTTACTTGGTTAACGATATTAGCGAGCTTCAAGATTTAGTAAATAGCTTTGGGCATACGCAGTATTTAATGCAACGGTTAATTACCTCATCCTTAGGTAAGGATTTAAGGGTTTACGTGGTTGGCGGTAAAGCCGTTGCTTACGCACTACGCTATAACGAAAAGGACTTTAGGTCTAACGTGGGCGCGGGCGGAAAAATGAAAAGAACTGAAGTTGATAAAGCTTACTTAGAAACCGCCGTTGAGGTGTGTAATTATTTGGGAGCGGATTTTGCGGGTGTAGATTTACTTTTTGGTGAAAACGGACCTATCGTTTGCGAGGTTAATTCTAACGCGCACTTTTTAGAGCTTTCTAAAATTAGCGGTGTTGATATAGCAGGTTGCATAGTTGATTATTATCTTTCCTTAAAGAAATAATATTTACAAAATTATGATAAAAATATGAATACTCTTTGTTTTTTCTGTCAATAATTGCCATAGAAAAAACGGAGGGTATTTTTTTATGCAAAAAATTCGCATAACTTTTATTTGTTGCTGCATAATACTCGTTGCCACTTGTTTGTTTGGCTGCGGTAGTTATCAGCAGGAGTATTTAAGAATTCACGTAAGGGCAAATTCAAACGCGGCTTGCGATCAAGAAATTAAGTATTTAATCAAGGATGAGGTGGTTGAATATCTTACGCCAATCGTTCAAAATTGCAAATCTAAGCAGGATGCAATTAATAAAATTAAAGAACACCAAAGTAGCGTTAACGCGCTTATAGAGGGGGTTTTGAAGA
>JAFQBR010000041.1 GCA_017399665.1 Clostridia bacterium
CGCGAATGCGAAGATAAGGTTAAAGAATATGCACAAGCAACCTCACGCGTTATGACTGAAGAAGAATGTGAAGGTGAGGTTTGTGCTATTTGCGGTAAGCCGGCAAAGAAAAAAGTTTATTTTGCAAGAGCATATTAATCAATGAACAAAGAAAACAGGCAAAAATTGAAGAACATAAAGCGTTTTAAATGGTCAAATCCCAACCATTTAAACGCTTTAACCTCTATAATTGCATTTTTAATTGCAATAATCGGTTTTAATCTATTAAGTTTACTAGTTTCACTTTGTGCTAAGCCACTTATAAAAGATGGAAAAGGATTTTATGCGGTAAATCTTATAGCTGCCGTTATAGGACAAGTTTATTTAGTAACTTTAGCATGTATAATTTGCAAAATTAAAAAAGTAAAGATTTTTGGCGGAGGAAATCTGCAATTATCCTTTGACTTTTTAAGTTGCATACCGGCACTTTTATTGGGACTAGGGACTTTTCTTTGTGTAACCCCCATTCACATGCAATTTGCAACCTACATTGAACAACTACAGCAAGAGCTGTTTAATGCTAGCACACTTATTGAACTCCCAGAGCCAAACGGAACGATAGATATTATTTCAATGTTCATTTACGTATTTATCGTTATTCCATTTGTACCTGCAATATGTGAAGAGTTGCTGTTTAGGGGAGTAATTATGAACGGTCTACGTGAATTTGGCACGATTTTTGCCGTTTTACTTTCGGGATTATTATTTGCTCTTATGCACGGTAGTTACCGTCAGCTGATTTTACAGTTTGTATTGGGCTGTGAAATAGCGCTTGTTGTTATTATTACAGAAAATTATTTTGCAGGCATAATAATGCATCTGTTTAACAACTTCTTTTCAATTGTATATTCAGTTGTAATTGCAACTGTACAATCTTTAAGTCCTGCATTTTTAGGCTTTTTTCAAGCATTTTCAATAATCATAGGCTTACTTCTAATTTTGGCGTCACTCATATATTATTTGTTGCTAATAAGACACAAGAAAAAGGATAGCGGTAAATCATTTTTATTCTACAAAAAGAAAACAGATATTTATCCGTGTTGTCTACTGCAAAAGGGCGCGCCTGTTGATTATTGCTTTGCTGTTTCTAAAGAGAAGGTTTTAAATACGGATAACAGCAATTTTCTATTTTTTGCCAACGGGAGATTTAATGCGTTTACAAAGAGAAGCAATAAAGTAGCCTTTGGAATACTTTGTGCAATTTCTCTGTTGCTAGCGATTGGGTTGATTATTTTAGATTTTGTTTTGGTAGGTTAATTTATTTATGGATTATTCCCAACAATTTGACAAATTGATAGCAGCAAAAGGCGAAGAGTACGTTTTTCAAATGCTACTTTTTACAGTAATAGGTATGCTTATTTTTCAACTTGGCATATTCATTATTAAATCAATTGCAGTATGTAAAATGGCAAGAAAGCGCGGTTACAAAAACTGGTGGCTAGGTATGATACCTTATGTCAACTACTATATACTCGGCAAGCTTGCTGGCCCTGTACGTTTGTTTAGAATTGATATAAAAAATATAGGCATATTTGTTATGATAGCATTGATTTTTAGCGATATTTACAGCGTTATATACTCGCTAAGCCTTTTTGGCATTAATTTATTTGGTCCGTTTGTGATTTTATATCAATTATTTAGCTTATTTTTTACCGTTGTAGACTTTATTTATATATTTGCATACTGCACGCTTTTACTTGCTATTTTTGGTAAATATGCGCCAGAAAAGCGCTTTTTATTCTTACTTTTAAGCATTGTTAGGGTAGTTTTCCCATTTGTATTGCTTGCAATTATGAATAATAAACCATATAACAATATTGACGATTATTATAGAGAAAAAATGGCTAACCGATTTGGTCAAACTTATAATCCATACAGTGATCCGTTTAGCACGCAAGAAAATCCATATCAACAAAACAATAGCACAAAGAGAGACACTGTGGAAGATCCCTTTGATGAATACAAGGAGAATAAATGAACGATTGCATTTCTGCTGTCGCAACCGCGCCTGGAACAGGTGGCGTTGCTATTATACGCTTAAGTGGCAATAACGCGCTTGAAATTGCATCAAAAATGTTTTTGCCTTTTTCAAAAGTCGCTGTTTCTAATTTCGAGCCCTATAAAATGTATTTTGGGGAAATTATAGGTGACGGTTTTGTTGATAACGGCATGTGCGTTTATTTTAAAGCACCAAAAAGCTTTACTGGCGAAGACGTAATTGAATTCCACTGCCACGGCGGTATAGCAATAACCCGCGGTATATTAAATAAAACCTTTGAACTTGGAGCAAGACTTGCTACTAACGGTGAATATACTAAACGCGCATTTTTAAATGGTAAGCTTTCACTTTCTTCATGTGAAGGTTTAATCGATATGATTAATAGCGAAAGTGTTACTCAAATCAAATCTGGATTTTATCTGTTTAAAGAAAGTTTAAAAGTTAAAATTACAGATATTCAGCAAAAGCTTACTGACGTCTTAGCTCAAATTGATGCAAATATTGATTATCCGGAAGAAGGTCTAATTGAAGATAGCGGTGCAGACATACAAAAAAAGCTTTTGGATGTTTTGCCGGAACTTAAAAAATTAGTAGAGTCTTATTCCTCAGGCAAAATTGTTGCAGACGGAGTTAAAGTTGCTTTGGTTGGTAAAACAAACACCGGTAAAAGCTCACTTTTAAATGCTTTAACTGGTGAAGATAAAGCAATTGTTACTTCAGTTGCAGGAACAACACGCGACGTTGTTGAAGCAAAGCTATTTATAAACGGAATTAAATTTAATCTTTTTGATACGGCAGGTATTCGTGATACTGATGACCTTGTAGAAAAAATCGGTATTGAAAGATCTAACAACTTAATTGAAAGTGCAGATATTATCTTATTCGTTACCGACACTAACACCTTTGATGCCGACGATATTTCTCTTTTGAATAAGCTTGAAGGTAAAACCGTTATAAAAGTTTACAATAAAACTGACCTTAATAACTTTACATCAGTTGATACTAACGCAGTTTATATTTCTTGTAAAACAAGGGACAATTTGTCTGCACTAAAAGACAAGTTGTTTGACTTAGGCGCAAAAAATATAAACACTGACGGTGAATATATTACACAAAAACGTCACTATTTTGCTTTAACAGAGGCCATTACGGCATTAACTTCAGCAATTAATGCAATTGGAATCGTACCACTTGATTTGGTTTGTGCGGATATTAAAGAATGTTGGCTCAAACTTGGTGAAATAACAGGAACAACCGCAAGTGAAGATATAATAAACGAAATTTTTGCTCGTTTTTGTGTAGGAAAGTGAGGCGTTTATGGTTAATTTAGATTTATACAGAGTTTTTTACGCTGTAGCAAAATGTGGAAGCTTAACTAAAGCTGCAGATGAATTATTTATCTCTCAACCTGCAGTTTCACAGGCGATTAAACAGCTTGAAGGGCAGTTAGGAGGCAAACTTTTTAATAGACTTTCAAGGGGCATGGAGCTAACCGACGGCGGTAAAAAAATGTTCCAAATAGTTTCAGATACTATTGACAAGTTAAAAGTTGCTGAAAATGAATTTTCCCAGTTAACGGAAAATGCAGCTGGCACTATAAGAATAAGCGCGTCTGACTTATTTACAACGTATAAACTTATGAAATATATTTCAGAGTTTAATTTAATCTATCCCAACGTAACTTTTTCTTTTACCAATTCAACCACAAGAAAGTCAATTGAGCTTGTAAAAGAAAATAAGGTTGATATAGGCTTCGTTAATTTACCTATTAACGATAAAAACGTTCTTTTTACAGGGCAGACAGGCATTTTAAATGATATTTTTGTTGCAAGCAGTAAATATAACCATTTATTAAACAAAGAAATAAAACTTGCAGATATATCAAGTTATCCCTTAATTTTATTAGACGGCTCTACAAGCTCGCGAATTGAAAACGATAGATTTGCACAAGATTTAAACATAAAACTAACACCGGAAATTGAAGTATCGAGCCTACCACTTATGATAGCATTAGCAAAAGAAGGCTTTGGTATTGCTTGCGTTCCCAAAGAATACGTTGTTCATGAATTGAACAATAAAGAATTGTTTGAACTAAACGTTACGCCAAATTTCCCGGTGCGTGCAACAGGCGTTATTGTAAACAAGGAAAAGAATTACTCTTTTGCCGTTGCTGAATTTTTAAAATTATTGAATAAATACGAAAACAATGATAACTGACGTTGGCGCTGAATTTATTATAAACCGATTAGAAGAACGTGGATTTTCAGCATTTTACGTTGGTGGATGCGTTAGAAACGCTATAATGCAAAAACAAATTGAAGACTACGACATAGCAACGAATGCTTTACCTGAACACGTTTGTGAGATTTTTAAAGACTGCAAAATTTTCACACCAGGTATAAGTCACGGAACTGTTTGTATTTTGTATAAAAGTTTAATATATGAAGTTACGACCTTTAGAAAGGAAAGTGAATATAGTGACTACAGGCATCCAAACTCCGTTACCTTTTGTGTTGACATAATAAGTGATTTATCCCGTCGCGACTTTACAATTAATGCAATGGCATTTAATAAAACCACAGGTTTAATCGATAATTTTGGTGGTTTTTATGATGCACAAAATAAAATCTTACGCGCTGTAAACAATCCCTATTTGCGCTTTGAAGAAGATGCTTTAAGAATTTTAAGAGGTCTGCGCTTTGCAAGTGTTTATCAACTAAAAATCGAAAGCGCAACCGCTAAGGCTATGCTTGAAAAGGCACACTTGCTTTGCAATATATCGGCAGAGCGTATATTTAATGAGCTTTCAAAGTTAATTACAGGCGCTAACTGCGCAAGTATACTTGCTAATTATTTTTCGCTATTTACCACAATAGTTCCAGAATTAGCAAATGTAAGCCAAACAGAAGCACTCTTTAAATTACTTTCTAATTGCTCAGATGATCTACTTGAACGTTTTACTTGTCTATTTATATTTTCTAAAGAGGAATTCCCATTAATAGCAAAGCGTTTAAAGTTTCCAAATGACCTTACAAAGAAGATAAGCGCGATATTCAATTTATTGCAAAACAAATTACCAATAGATAAAGTTTCTATTAAAAAAATTTTGACTACCAACGATGACTGTTTTTTACATTACTTAAATGTTGAAAGCACATTAGCCCTCACTTTTAACAACGCTAAAAAAATTGATTTATGTAAGCAACTATACATCCTATATAATGAAATTGTTGAAAATAATGAGTGTTATACCTTGAAGCATTTAGCAATTAACGGAAAAGACCTTAAAGCCATGGGATTTTCTGGAAAAAACATCGGAAAAGCTTTACAATTTCTTCTGGACTCAGTAATTGAAGAAAAAGTAAAAAACGACAAAAATAATTTACA
The DNA here is from genome assembly GCA_017399665.1 of Clostridia bacterium. The sequence goes on from JAFQBR010000041.1 coordinate 5,426, forward strand.
AGACTATTTAAAAAAAAATTATGGATAAAACTATTATAGCAATTGGCGGTGGATCTTTGGCTGAAAAAACCACCTCTTCAATAGATAAATTCATTGCTGATTTGGCAAAAAAACGCGCAGGTGATAAAAGAGCCGTAGGCGTTTTTATTGGTACAGCTAGCCATGACAGTATGCCGTACTTTAACACCTTTAGAAAAACTTACACTTCAGATTTCAACCTAAAAGCAGATTGTGTTCTTTCTGTATACGGCGAAATGAATGAAGAAAAAATCAAAAGCAAGTTTGAAAAGGCTGACCTTATTTATATCGGCGGTGGAGATACCTTGTTTATGCTTAATTGGTGGAAGCAAAAGGGTATACTCGATTTAGTTTTAGATGCTTACAATCGCGGAGTCATAATTGCCGGACTTTCTGCCGGAGCTATCTTTTGGTTTAAAGATATGTATACGGACTCACAATTTTTAAACGGAAACGATAATTATAAATACTCTTTAACCAATGGTATTGGAGTTTTAAACGGGTTAGTTTGCCCACATTATAACGAAAGAAAAGAAGATTTTGATAATACATTTATCGATTCATCTTTTGAATCAGCTTTTGCTTTAGAGGATAATAGCGCATTAGTTTTTGTAGATGGCACTTTTAAAAAATCGCTATCTTCGGGCGGAAAAGCCTTCAAAATTGTAAAAAATAATCATAATTTAGAAAAAATCTTGCTTTAAGATAAAAAAATATATGCTCACAAGGAGATATCAATATGCAAAAATTACTTTTAGTTGACGATGAAATTAAAATTATTGAGGTGCTAAAAGAATACGCTGAATTCGAGAATTATACAGTTGATTCTGCAATGAACGGTATGGAGGCAATTCAGAAATGTCGCGATAACAGATACGACCTTGTTATCATGGATATTATGATGCCAAAACTAGACGGCTTTTCTGCTGTAAAAGAAATTAGAAAAATTAGTGACGTACCCGTAATTATGTTATCTGCAAGAAGTGAAGAATACGATAAGCTTTTCGGATTTGAACTTGGCATTGACGATTATGTTGTAAAGCCTTTTTCTCCCAAGGAGGTTATGGCAAGAGTTGCCGCCGTTTTAAAAAGAAAGGGGACTTCTTCATCAAAAATGCCTAATAGAAACATATTAGTATTCGAAGGTTTACAAGTTGACGTTTCAGGTAGAAACGTATTTGTTGATGGGGTAAAAGCAGAATTAACCCCCAAAGAATATGAATTGCTTTTCTATATGGTTAAAAATAAGGGCATTGCTTTATCACGTGAAAAGTTATTACAAGACGTTTGGGGCTTTGATTTCTTTGGTGATGATAGAACTGTTGATACACACGTTAAGATGTTGCGTAGTAACTTAAAAGAGTATCGCAAATTTATAATTACTTTACGCGGTTTAGGTTATAAATTCGATACAAAAGAATAATTTTTAGGAAAAAATAGATGAAAGTTGCTAATCTACGACAATTAAAATACAATATTTGGATGTATTTTATCCTTTATACTGCAGTTATTATTTTAGTTTTGTGGGTGTTGCAAATTGTCTTTATGGACAGTTTTTACAGAAGGCTAAGATATAATAATCTTATTGAATGTGGCAACGAAGTTACTGAAAGCATGAACGTTAAAGAGGTAACCAATGATGATATTGACGATTGGATTGAGTCTTACGTACGTGCAAACGAGTCAGGAATTTTTTCTTATCTTGCTTACTATGATGAAGATGAAAAAATTCACGTTGAATCTCCATATTCAGCATTTTTACCTGATGCAAATAAGCCAAGTACGAACGGCCCGGCAGGCGTAGAAAACTCACTTATTTTTGAAAATGCGATAAACGCATTAAGTGCAGGTACTGAGCTTGAAAATGATTATATTTGTGATTATTTTACAGGCAATGATGAAGTAACTCAATTCTGTGTTTATGCCTCAAAAATAAATAATTCACTTGGCGAATACTGCTTAATAATGATAGCTTCAAACGAAGAAATAAATAAAACTCTTGCAGTGGTTCAATATCAATTAATTATTGCAACAATAATCGTGTTTTTTATTTCGTTTGCTCTTGCTTGGGCAATATCTATCAAGCTTTCAGAGCCCATCAGACGAATGTCAACAACTGCAAAGCGCTGGGCTGAGGGCGACGTAAACGTCTTATTTACAGGCCACAGCTACGACGAATTAAACGAACTTGCCGAAGCACTTAACTTTGCAAAGGAAGGGCTTGCAAAAACAGGAAGCCTACAACGCGATTTACTTGCAAACGTTTCGCACGATTTAAAAACTCCGCTTACAATGATAAAAGCTTATGCAGAAATGATAAGAGATTTATCTGGTGAAAATAAAGTTAAGCGTGACCAACATACAAACGTTATTATTGAAGAAGCAGATAGACTTGCTATGCTAGTTAACGATATTTTAAATCTATCTAAACTACAAAATAATAGCGACGTTATCGACTATTCGCAAGTTAATTTGTCAGAGCTTGTTGAGCGCGTAATTTATAGATTCGAAAACTTTATGGCAGAAAAGGGGTATACGATTGAGCGCCATTTAGATAGTGATTTATTCACGCGTTGTGACGAGAAAAAAATTGAACAGGTTATATATAACTTAATTGGTAACTCAATTAACTACACAGGTGCAGATAAAACCGTTAAGGTCCATCTACGGGCAGATGGTGATAACATCCGTCTTGAAATTATCGATAGCGGTAAAGGTATTTCGCCTGAACAAATCGAAGGTATTTGGGAAAAATACTATAGATTTTCAGATACTCACCAAAGACCAGTTAAAGGCACTGGCTTAGGACTTTCTATTGTTAAAACAATTTTGCAAAATCACCGCTTAAAATTTGGTGTAATTTCTAAAAAAGGGGTTGGAAGCAACTTCTTTGTAGAATTTAAAGGTGCGCCCTCTTTGTCCACATCCAGAGCTTTTCCCGGCTGACGGTCATCACCCTGGCAGATCACCACATCCTGCCCTAAAGCGATGCAATCGGCGCGGTAGCGCTCCAGCGTTTTTTCTTTGCCGGAAAG